>JBGTEH010000043.1:0-5211 GCA_041747915.1 Ilumatobacteraceae bacterium | reverse complement strand
GGGGTCCGCGTTGGGCACTCGGGAGCGGTCGCCCTACGATGATTCGGTCATGGCCGTCGGCAGTCGTCCCATCGTTCCGTCACGGCTGGCGCCGGGCGGGGTCGCCCACGGGAGCCGTCGCACACCCACCACGGTGGTCGGGGCCTACGTGGCGCTCACCAAGCCCCGCATCATCGAGTTGCTCCTCATCACCACGGTGCCCACCATGGTGCTCGCCGAGCAGGGGTGGCCGGCCTGGTCGCTCGTGGCGATCACGTTGCTCGGCGGAACGCTCGCAGCTGGCGGAGCGAATGCCGTCAACATGTATGTCGATCGCGACATCGATGCATTGATGCAGCGGACTGCCGGCCGACCGCTCGTCACCGGGATCATTCCGGCGCGCAACGCGCTCGTGTTCGCGCTCGCTCTGCAGGTCGCCGCTTTCGCGGTGCTCTGGATCGGCGCCAACCTGCTGTCGGCTGTGCTCGCCCTCAGCGCCGCCGCCTTCTATATCGGGGTCTACACACTCTGGTTGAAGCGCACGAGCCGCCAGAACATCGTGATCGGCGGAGCAGCCGGAGCCGTGCCGGTGCTGGTCGGCTGGGCCGCCGTGCAGGACTCGTTGGCGCTGACGCCGATCCTTCTTTTCGTTGCGATGTTCCTGTGGACCCCACCGCACTTCTGGGCGCTCGCCGTGAAGTACGCCGACGACTACCGCGCCGCCGACGTGCCGATGCTGCCCTCGGTCGCACCCATCGAGACCGTCGTGCGACAGATGATCTGGTACACGGTGGCGCTGGTGATCACGACGCTCGTGCTGATTCCCGTTGCCGAGCTCGGATGGATCTACGGCGTCAGCGCAGCGGTTCTCGGATCGATGTTCATCGGCGGCACTGTCGCGTTGCGCGCCAACCCCACCCCGGCTGCGAGCATGCGATTGTTCGGTTTCTCGATCACGTACGTGACCGTGCTGTTCGGCTCCATGATGCTCGACGTGTTCGTGCAGTACGGCTGGTGACCGCCGCCCACAGAGCGCCGTCACCAGGCGAGGATTTCGGGTGTCGGGGTTGCCAGCAAGTAGTCTCGGCCGTCGTGTCGTGCCACGTTTCGAACTCAGACAAGTGAGTATCCACCCCGTATGACCACCATCGAATCCAGTCCAGACACCGTCGCCGCGATGTCGAATGCATCCGGCGTCAGCCTGCTCGACCGGTTCATCGACGTCTTCACCGCGACCGATCACAAGGTCATCGGCCGCCACTACTTCGCGACTGGCCTCGCCGGCCTGACGGCAATCGTGGCCGTCAACGTCTTCCTCGCGATCGAACGCCTCGACGGTGCCGACACCGCACTCGACAGCGATGCGATCTCGCAACTGCTCGACGCGCAGCGCGTCGGTTTGGTGTTCGCCGTCCTGCTCCCATTGGCGATGGCGATGGGCGTTGCGTTCGTTCCCCTCCAGGTCGGCGCGCGCTCGATCGTGTTCCCCCGCCTCGCCTTCGCCGGGTTCTGGATGTGGCTCGGCGGCGTGGTGGTCACCGCGGTGGCCCTCGTCAACAACGGCGGCACGCTCGGCGGCGACGCCGACATGGTCGACCTCTTCATCGTCGGTCTCGGGTTGATGGCGCTGGGTCTGACGGCGTCGGCGGGCTCGATCGTGACCACGATCCTCACCACCCGGGCGCCGGGTATGACCATGCGGCGCATCCCGCCGTCGAGTTGGTCGGCGCTCGTGTTCGGTCTCGGTGTGATCGTCGTGATGCCGGTGTTCGTCGGCACGCTCACCTATCTGTTCCTCGATCACCGCAACGCGCGCACAGGCTTCGGTGGCAACGAAGGGATCTTGGACTGGGTCGGCTGGATGTTCACGCAACCCGCCACGTTCCTGTTCGCGATCCCGGCCATCGGCATGCTGGTGGAGATCCTCCCGATCACGTTCGGCAAGCGGACACCTGCACGCGGCATCATGTTCGCCGGCCTGGCGCTCGTCGGAGTTGCGGCGCTCGGAGCGGTGACGCAGCAGAACATCCAGAACCTGCCGTGGGCAGGAAGCCAGCTGAGCACCGACGACCTCGGCGAGAAGACCCGCGACCTCGTGCCGTACATCATCTTCAACGGACTCCCGGTTCTCGGGACGCTGTTGGTGCTACTCGTCGGGCTCCAGATCGCCCGACCCACGGCCGGCATGAAGGTCAGGGTCAGCCCCGCTCTGTTCTTTGCCTTCTTCGGCTACTCGATGGTGTTCGTCGGCATGCTGGGCAATCTGCTCTACGCCATCGACGACGCGGGCGTGCAGGGCACGGTGTTCGAGGAGGCCGCCCTCGTCTACATCGTCTATGGCGCGGCGCTCGGAGCGATGGGCGCGCTGGTGCACTGGGCCCCGAAGCTCTGGGGCCGCCGGTTCCATGCGCTCGGTGCGACGGCACTCGCCTTCCTCGGTGTTGCGGCCACGATTCTCGCCACGTTCCCGCTCTACATCGCCGGCCTGCTCGACCAGCCCGCCGGCATCACCTACGACAACGACGACCTGCAGGTCTGGAACATCCTCAGCCTCGCCGGGCACGTCCTCATGGCGATCACGGCACTCGCATTCGTGGTCCTGATGCTCGGTTCGCTGCTCGGACGGCACGACAATGCCACGACGGATGACGAAGTCGGCGACGACCCGTGGCACGGCCAGACCATCGAATGGTCCACCACATCGCCGGCGCCGCGTGACAACTTCGTCGACGTGCCGATCATCCACTCCGCCGAGCCGATGCTCGACCTGCAGGGCGCATCAGCGGCCCCGACCGCCGGGAGCGACTCCTGATGTACGCCCTTCCCGCCGCCGCCCCACCGGCACCGCAACGCCAGGTGCTCGTGGGCGTGGTCCTCGCTGTGATGGCCGCCGTCATGATGACCGGGAGCATGCTCGCCGTGTGGGCGCTGCAGCGACGCGAGGCGATCGACACCGAGGGGTCGTGGTTGCCAGACGGCGTGACGATCCCCGAGGTGCCGACCAACGTCATGCTGCTCGCGTTCATCGGGATCTGCGTGTTCGGTCAATGGGCGCTCTACAGCGCCAAACGTGACGACCGCGGGCACACCATCCTCGCTCTCGGATGCACGTTCCTCGTCGCTCTGCTCGTGGTGAACGCGCAGGCGTTCGTCTACACCCAGATGGAACTGGGCATCGGCGACGGCACCTACGCCGCCATGTTCTATGCGATCACGGGCTTCTTCCTGCTGCTGATGATCGTGGGACTGCTGTTCACCACCATCGCTGCGTTCCGCTTCATCGGCGGCCGTACCGCTGATCGCGAATTGCTGAGCGCCCACGCCCTCTACTGGTACGCCATGTCGGCGATCTTCGCCGGCATCTGGTTCCTCGTCTACGTCACCAAGTGAGCCGCTGAATGTTCACCACCGGATCGAAGTTCCTCCTCGGCGCCGCCGTGCTGGCCACCGTCTCGGCGATCGCCTACGGCGTGACCCAAGACGGCATCATGGGCACGATCGGGCTGAGTTCGGCCGCACTCGCGCTGTGGTTCCTGGCCGGGGTCAACCTGGTCACCCGCGACAACAACTACTGGGCCGACGAAATCGAGTCGATCGACGCCGCTCCCGCGGCGGTGCGCGCTCCGTCGAACAGCGTGTGGCCGTTCGCCTTCGCCTTCGGCGCCACGGTCCTGGCGGTCGGCCTGGTGACCTACCAGGCGGTGTTCGTCATCGGCGTCGTATTGCTGCTGGTGAGCGGCGCCGAGTGGACCGCAGAGGCGTGGGCCCAGCGAGCGTCGGCCGACGCCGAACACAACGCCGAAGTCCGCGACCGCATCGCCAACCCGCTCGAGTTCCCGCTGGCGGCGGCCATCGGCATCGGCGTCGTCGTGTACGCCTTCAGTCGGATCATGCTCTTCCTCTCGAAGACGAACACCGTGATCGCCTTCACCGTGCTCGGTTCGATCGTCATCGCGCTGGCCTTCTTCTTCGCCTACCGTCCCCGGGTGCCGTCCAAGGCTGCCGCGGTCGTCATCGGCGTCGGCGCTCTCGGTCTGATCGCAGGCGGCGCCGCGGCGGGTCTCAGCGGCGAACGAGACATCCACCCCCACGAGACCACCTCAGGTCTCAGCGAAGAGGGCGAGGACATCTGCACCAGCCCCGAGGAGTTCGAGGCCGACGAGAACGCCTCGCAGTCGGTCGCTGCCACCGCTGCGGTCGCGGCGACGATCACACTCGACTCGGATGGTCAACTGACCTACACGCTCAATGGCCCCAGTGCGACCGGTGCGCAGGGAATCTCGCTGCCGCGCTCGAACCCCAACAACGTCGTGTTCCGGAACCGCTCGGGAGAGCATCGACGGTTGTCGGTCGACCTCGGCACCGTGGTCGAGGAGGACACCGACGAGGAGACAGCGCTGTTGATGTGCACGACTCTCGTCGACGACGGAGGATCTCAGAACATCACGATCAACGTGGCGCTGCCGAGCATCACTGCGCCGGACGGTTACTCCTTCTTCGTGCCCGGTGTCGAGTCGGCCCGACTGAATTTGTTTGTGCCGTGAGTAACCCCGGAACGAAAGGGCTCGCGTTGAAATCCTCGGCTACCGTCAATCCCATGACCCGTCGTGTGCGCATCGCTGCGGTGATCGGCCTCGCAGCGCTCGTGGCCGGCTGCGCGGAAGACGCTCCGCAGGACATGTTCCAGCCGGCGGGCCCCAACGCCCAGTCGATCTACAACCTGTCGGTCCCCGTGTTCGTCCTCGCCGGCATCGTCGGCGTCGTCGTGCTGGGGTTCATCTTCGTCGCCGTCTTCAAGTTCCGCGATCGGGGCCAGGCGATCCCCGAGCAGGTCCACGGAAAGCCGACGCTCGAGATCGTGCTGACGATCATCCCGGCGTTGATCCTGATCGGCATCGCCATCCCGACGGTGGGCACGATCATGGCCCTCAACGACACCTCCGACACCGAGTGCGTCATCAACGTCACGGGCCAGCAGTGGTGGTGGGAGATCGACTACCCGCCCCAGGAGGGTTGCGGCGCCGGCATCGACGAACCGATCGTCACGTCGGGCCAGATGGTGATCCCGATCGGCACGCCCGTACTGGTGCGCGGCACGAGTCGTGACGTCATCCACTCGTGGTGGATCCCGCGCCTGAACGGCAAGCGCGACATGGTGCCCGGACGCGTCCACACCAACCGCATCGAGGCCGACGAGCCCGGCATCTACGCCGGCCAGTGCACCGAGTTCTG
>JBGTEH010000042.1:0-9156 GCA_041747915.1 Ilumatobacteraceae bacterium | reverse complement strand
GGACGGGTAGTTGGATTCGGTGGTCATGACACGGCTCCTGATTCGGCTGGGGCGACGTTGGCGTCGTTGATCGTGTTGAAGGGCTCGGGGAAAGCAGCGCTCCCGGCGGCAGCAGGCAGTGCTGCAACGTCGGTGGGAATCATGATCAAGGCTTCGCCGCCACCGTCGAGCAGCGCGGCGACCGCAAGCAACACGGCGAGATGCTGACACTCGACGCCCATCACACTGCCCATCAATTCCTTCGCGGCGGTGTCTTCGAACATCGTCAGATCGAACAGGTAGGTCTCGGTGGCGACCTCTTCGAGCGCTGCCGCCAGGTTGACGACATCGATCGGGGCCATCAGCGTGGGAACTGCCTCGTCCACCACCTTCTGGAACACGGGGTTCGGTTCGTCCTGTGCGGTTGCTCCCATGCTCTCGGTCAGTGCCTGGAACGCTTGGCGATGCTCGTCGTGCTGGGACATCGTGGTCTCGGCGAACGCCTTGACGGTTGCGTTGCCGCTGGCGATGAATGGCAGACCCAGCGCAGCCTGGTAGGTGTTGACCGCCAAACGTTCGAGCGACGATGCCGTCTGGAGCATCTGGATGTCGAGGGCTTGATCGGCCGACGCTGGACGGCCGACCAAGGTGGCAAGCGCTCCGACGAGTGCCGCTCCGCCCAGGAGTCGTGCACCGTTGCTGTCACGTATGTGAGTCGCCGCTTGCATCCGGCGGCGGTTGAAGTTTTCGAGTTCGGCGGGATCGGGTCGGCGGTCGCCGGTTTCGTGGGCATAGTCGCGGACATCCGACAGCGTCGCTGGCATCATGCGCAGCGCGTCGTGGTGGAGGTCGTTGGACTCGGTGAGCAACTCGCCGAGGCGGCGGTCGTCGATGGTCATGTTTTCTCCTCGTGGTAGGTCCCGCAAATCCGCAAGGTACAGCACTCTGGGAGCGTGCCCTTGTCGCAGGGGACATTGATGGAAGTCACGCGCCGCCTGAGTTCAGAGCACCGCTCACCGGCTCACTGGCCTGCTGCGCCACGCTGCCCTCCCGCTCCAGGCTCCAAACATCGGAAGTTCTCGAACATTGGAAGTGCTCGGCCCAGGCGCCGCTACGTTCCACGCGTCGGGCGGCGTGGAGCGTCGTGATCGTCAACGCCGTGGCCATCAGCCGCTGGTTGGTGACGCACCTGTCCGGCATCTGGCGGAGATGACCTCAAGACCAGCGAGGCGCCGCAGTTCTTGGAAACTCAACGCGCCACCGATGCCTGGGGCACCGCTTCACGGCACAGAAGCCGGTGAGTGCAAGCCACTCAGGCATCAGCGACGCAAGTCACAGCCAATTCTGAATGCGCCCGACAGACTTGGCGCCGGTCGAGCCCGGTAGCCCTTCGTGGCGACGACTACCTGGTGCCGTCGGTGGACGAGGTCGAGCTGGCGTCGCTGGGCTTGGCGACGTCGGCCCGTTCGGCGTCCGTGATGCCGTCCTTGAATTCCTTCTGGGCCTTGCCGAGGTTACGGGCGAGCTTGGGCAGCTGCGAGCCGCCGAAGAGCACGAGCACCACGACCAAGATGATTATCAGCTCGGGTCCACCTGGCATCCCGACACGGTACCTCGTGGTTGCGCGCGACTGCGGCGCGACCCGACAGAATCGTGTGACGCTACGAATCGCGACAGACCGATCAGGCGGTGATCGTGCCGCGGGCCACCTTGGCGCGCTGACGGCGGATCCGACGCCGCTCGCGCTCGGACAATTCGCCCCAGATACCGAACTTCTCGCCGTTCGGCCAGGCGAACTCGATCGAGGCAGTCGTGTTGGGCTTCAGGACCGCTGTCCAACCGAGCGCCCCCGACATGCCGGCTCGGCGCGGGATTCCCGGGCACTCGGCTTGGGCCGTTCTGTTGCGCGCTGGCCGGCGCTGGGATCGGCGCTACGTGCGCGATTATGGGGTGAAAAGTTCCTGGGCAGTGAAAACTGACGGAGGTTGTTGACACCTGCGACCTTCGGGTTCTGAGCGAGACGACGACCTCGTCCGCCAGTGACAGCACACCGGTCAGTGGCCGTGAGCTGCTGTGCTTCCGGCGACGGCTGACAACGACGAGCCAGACGTGACCATGAGAGGCCGTGGGTTGGGTTGCAGTCGGGTTGCACCCTCGTGCAGCGAGTTCCGCGTTCGAGTGAGACCGATCCGTGCGCTTCGCTACGCAGGCAAGTCCAACTGTGACCCATCCTGGATCATTGGATCCTGGATGTCACGTGCAGGCGAAACCCATCCGTCGTCGGGTTTGGCCCGACGGGGCGAGGCTCGACGTCATGCGGTTCTGGTGCCGCTGAGGTTGAGGATGATGACCCCGGTGACGACGAGTGCGAGGCCGAGCAGGGTTGTTGGCCGCAGGCGGTCCCCGAAGACGAGGCAGCCAATGGTCACGATGGCCACGGTGCCGGCGCCTGAGTAGGTGGCGTAGGACGTGCCGAGGGGGAGCACGGTGATTGCTTTGCTGAATGTGACCAGTACACCCAGGTAGGCGAGAAGGGTAAGGCCCGCCCAGGTGGGGACGGTGAAGCCGTGGGAAAGACGGCTCGACGAGGTCGCGATGGCGTCGAGGATGATGGTGAGTCCAAGCCAGATCATTGCGTGGTCCGATCTCGTGCCGGTTTGGCGCCATCGACGAGGCCGAGCACTCCTCCACCACGGCTGGTGTCGTCGTAGACCCCCGCGCCGAGGAGTCCGCGTAGCGCCGGCTCGAAGGATGCGATCGATTCGGCGGGGATGTTGGCGGCGTGGTTCTCGACGGGGCGAAGCCAGCCTGCGCAATAGGAGATCGACAGCACCCGGCGCCGCCGGTCGGTGAGATTGGCGCCGCCCCCGTGGACGAGATCGCCGCGGAACAGCAGGACGTCTCCGGCTCGCATCGTCGCTCGGGTGAGCTCGTCGTGGTTCGACTGGCGCGAGGCAGGCCAGTGGTGACTTCCCGCGGCGACGTAGGTGGCTCCGTTATCGATCGTGCAGTCGTCGAGGGCGATGATGGCGTTGACAATGACCGGGTGTTCGCCCAAGGGGAGTGCAGGCCACGAGTCGCTGTCTCGGTGGAGGTACTGCGCTGTCTCACCGGGTCCGATCTGGATGAGTTCGCCGGCGTTGAGCAGCACGCTCGTCGCCACCGCGTCGAGACATCGAGTGGCCCATCCGACCAGCAACGGATCCGCGATGAGGCCGGGGGCCCACGCTGGAAGTTTGTGAGCGAGGCCGTGGAGTCGCAGGGTGCGGTGGCCAAGAAACACGTCGTAGAGCTCCGAGCCACTATCGGGCAGACCGGCTTGCGGGTGTGCGGCGAGCCACTCGTCGACTTCTCGGTTCACCCCTGCGAGTCGTTCGGCCTCCAACCAGCCCTCCACGATGACTGCGCCACGTTCGCGGGTGGACTCGACGAGGTCGTCCAACGGTGTGTCTGGTCTCACGCGAATCACAGGTGGGGCGTCGACGTGCTCTCCGTGACGCTCCACGTCTGAGTCGTCGGTGGTGGGGTGGCTGATGGGGATCGGGCTGGCGTGGGTGATCAGCCACCAAGTACCGCCCTCTGGGCCGGTGGTCTCCGGGCCGTAGGCGTGTCCCGCGCGTGTCCAGCGGACGTCGCCGGGTAGGTAGACGCCTTCTCCATCGATGTGGTGCTCGCCTTGGACGTAGAGGTAGCACACGTCGCCGTGGTGGCTGTGCCGCGGTCGGGTGGTGTGGGGCGGGTCGCTGACTTTGATCACGTACGGCACGCCGGCCTGGCCGAAGGCGTCCGGGTGAACCCAGAGCAGCCCGTTGGTCTCAGGATCGGCGATCGGGGTGATCTCGTCGGCGCGGATGTGGACATGATTGAGCATGATGGTGTTCCTGTCTGATCAGCCGACGATGGTCGGCCAGCCGGCGAGGCGGGCCCGGTTGTTCGTGGCTTGATGAGCGAGCTTGCGGGAGGTGGCGAGCTGTTGGCGCCACCCCTGAGGAGTCGCCTGCAACGATCCCCGCCGACGCTCGACAGTGAACGCCCCGGTGGCCACGTGTCCGTGCAGCGTGAGTTGGCGGAGATCGTTCATGCCGGCGTCCTCCTCGTGGATCAGCAGCACAGCGAGCCCATCAGGGATCGATGTATCCATCTCGATCTCGGGGGCGTTGAGGTCTGCCGGCAGCGGCGTCGGAAGCACACGAAGCACGCCCTCTGTGTCGAGGACCGTGATCGTCGCGAGGTCACTTCGCGGTCGCTCGACGACGCAGTCGGGTGTGATCGACATCACCACCCTGCCCACATACCAGGCGAAGAGTCGACGGTGCCCCGGGATGCCGAGGATGCTGCGTGCAGGTGGATACTTGGCGAGTTCCTGCTGGCGGAGATGGCGATCGAACCAAGCGGGCGTCGGATCCACAGCAACCGTCGCCCGGCCGCTCAGCTGGACCCCACCCGCCAACAGCGCCACCCTCGGGTCATGGTGCACTGCGGCTGCCTTGTCGATCAATGCCAAGGTTGACGTGACGACCGGGACACTGTCGACGACGTACGGCGTCACTGCGCATGCGTTCGGGAGTCCCGACCGCATGACGTAGCCGAACACCCCGACCTGTGCGCCCTCTAGCGCCTTCAACGCTGAACTTGTATCCATGATGCATACCCTACGTTGCGTATCATATGTTGCGCAACACCTGAGATCGGATAGCTGAAGGCCGACTAAGATCGGGACATGCCGAAACAGGTGGACCACGAACAACGCCGACAGGAGATCGTGGCAGCCACATGGCTGGCCCTGGAAGACGTCGGGCTCGACGGCACCACCATGCGGGAGATAGCGCTGCGCGCCGGGTGCACCACCGGCCGACTCAACCACTACTTCGACAGCCGCGACGCAATCATCGTCGCCGCGCTACAACAAGTCCACACCGCCGCTGCCCATCGCATGCTGAGCGCGCTCGACGGACGCACCGGGATCGACGCGCTTCGCGCGGTCCTGCTTGAGTCTTTGCCCCTCGACGCCCAACGCCGAACAGAGTGGAACGTGTGGCTCGCCTTCTGGTCTCGAGCCTCCACCGACGACGCACTCAAAGCCGAGAACACGCGCCGATACAGCGAATGGCGCGACCTCATCAACACTCTGCTGAAATCCGTGAACGACTCGACCAAGCTGGGTCGCGAGCGCACCACCGACGCCCTGCTCGCCGTCATCGACGGACTCGGCATTCAAGCGACACTCGACCCGGCAACGATGACCGCGCGACGACTCGAACAAGCCATCGATCATGCCCTCCACGAGATGATCGCAGGAGCTCGGTGACCTCCTCGCCATCAATGGTGAAGAGCCGTGCGTGGCCACCGACGTGGGTTTTCTTCTCCAGGGCACCAGCGCCGTCGCGCGACGGGTTGATCGGAAGCCACCAACAAGTCTGGAACGGTCGTGGCGACCTTGTCGCGAGTGGCATCAGCCACCTGCTCTGCCGACGCATCAGCTGATCGACCAGTTACCCGCCGTCCCCCCGGTTCGTAGAACAACCGGGAACGCCACCGCACGCGCTGCACACCCGGCAAGATCGGTCAGGGCCAGACGGGAAAGTGCGGCGTCATGGTTGGGCCTTGATGCGCTCTGCGCGGGCGTCGGACCGTGATTCTGCGTGACGAAGTGTGGCGAGGTGCACGTCCTCTCATATCAGCGGATTCGCCATTACAGACGTCACGCGGATAGGCACGCTGCAGCTTCACTACGGTGACGGGCCACGCCTTCAGCTGACAGCACGTCTCGGGCCGGTGGATCTGGAATGCCGCAGCGCTGACATCTGGCCTTGACCCATCCCTTGGGGTCGGGTTTTATGCTCGAGAATAAACCACAAGACAGGAGACTCGAGTGCGTGCAGGGGAGGTATCGAAAGCGACAGGTGCGTCGATCAAGGCACTGCGCTACTACGAGGAACGTGGTTTCATTTCGCCTGGACATGGAGCGAACCTGTACCGCGAGTACAGCGTGCAGGACGTGCGAATCGTTTCCGAGATACGGGCGCTGTCCGTGCTGGGCATCGGGCTGCAGCAGACGAGACCATTTCTCGATTGTCTTCGAGATGGCCACGAGCACAGCGATGACTGCCCGCAATCGTTGGCTGCCTACCAGCAAAGGATCGACCAACTCGACTCGGTGATCTCGCGCCTCACCAGCACTCGTCGGGAACTCGACCGACAAATGAACGTCGCCGCCCGTCGCGGCTTCCGGAGCGTCCGGACACAGATGAAGGAGACGAACGTGTCACTGCCACAAGCCGATGCTTTACCCAATGATCTGCCTGCGCCCGAAGACGACGGCGGCGCTCGTCATCTTCCCGGTCGGCAACTGCCTCCGCTCACCTTCAACGCAACTGACGGCAAGCCGATCAAGCTGGACGACGTCGCCGCCGGCCGGTGGGTGCTGTACCTCTACCCGCTCACCGGTGAGCCTGGCAGAGATGTCCCACGCGGCTGGGATGAGATCCCCGGAGCGCGCGGCTGTAGTCAAGAGGCCTGCAGCTTCCGCGACAACCTCAGCGCCCTCCAAGCCCTGGGCGTCGCACAAGTACTGGCGTTGTCGACCGACCCAGCGGACTACCAACGTGATCTCGTCGACCGTTTACACCTCCCGTATTCGATGCTGTCTGATCCACAACTCTGCCTAGCGAGGGCGCTCGATCTACCAACATTCGAGGGCGACGGCCAGACCCTGTACAAGCGACTGACGCTTGTAGTTCACGGATCTACCATCGAGCACGTGTTCTATCCCATCTTCCCGCCCGACAAGCACGCTGACGAAGTGCTCGCCTGGCTGGCGGCGAACCCGAGGACCAGCGAGACGTCAGCATGATTCACCCGAGGCCGACCAGCCTTGGCGACTAGCTCGCAACGGCGCTGCCCGTGGGAGAGTGATCCTGTGACCAGGACCCAGCCGCTCTCGGGATGCTCACGTGCGTGACCCACTCGAGGGATTGTCGGAGTCCGGCACCATCCGGACCGGCGCCGACATACGGAACGTGGCTGAGGCGTTCCGGCCCATTCACCGAGCTGCCGCAACAATCATCCACGAGCGGAACACCTCGGCGTCGGTCTACGCCTACGGATCCGTCGTCACGGGCCAGGCGACAGTCGGGGTATCCGACGTCGACCTGCTCACGATCGGGCTACCGCCAAGCGACGCGAACCTGATTGGAGCTGAACTCTCGACACGGTTCGCGAACGTCTGTCGGGGCGTCGAGATCAGCGCCGCCGAAGGCGGCGACTTCGTCGGCGAGACAGACGAGTCGTACGGGAATCGAGTGTTCCTTCGCCACTACTGCGTTCTGCTCGCAGGATCCGACGCTCACCGTCCGAAGCACGATTTCGCTGGGGACCGTCGCGCGGCCCGCGGGTTCAACGGCGACATCGCCCAGCACGTCCAACGATGGCGAAACGCTGTCGAGGCAGACGAGGACGCAGGACTCGTCGCGCAGCTGATGGCACGCAAGTCATTACTGGCGGTTGCTGGACTGGTCAGCGTCCATGACCACACCTGGACAACGGACCGGGAGACGAGTGCCCATCGCTGGAGCGAAATCGAGCCAGCACATCACGACGGGGTCTCCCAGCTGATCTCATGGACTTCGACCACGCCGGCACGACATGTCGACACCGTGCGGGACGTACTCGACGGAACTGTCGAGCCGATCGTCTCCGTGTTCAGCGAACTGATCGGATTGTGGCCGGTCACCATGCGTGATTCTGTTGCGCCGCAGTAGGGCCGGACTGTTCGGGTCGAACCTGCATCGGGAGCGGGTTATCGATCGGTGTTATGGGGTGCCCTCGACCGGCGATGTGGGGGGTGTGGAAGAATCGGCGGGCGGCTACGGGCCGCTTCGCTGAAGAACGAAAAGGCTGGACGATGGCAGAGGAATGAAGAAGGTCGAAGTATCACGCAGGATCGAAGCACCAGCGACCCGCATCTTCAAAATCCTGGCGAATCCGCATCGTCATTTGGATTTCGACGGTTCCGGCATGCTCAGGGGGGCTGTCCTCGACCGTCCAATCTCCCACGTGGGCGACACCTTCACCATGAAGATGCATCGCCTCGGAGACGACTACCTCATGCTCAACTACGTCGTGGAGTTCGAGCCGGATCGACGCATGTTCTGGGAACCCGCACCCGGAGACACTTCACGGGCTCAGGACAATGATCCGTCCAAAGTCGGAATAGCTGCTGGCTACCGGTGGGGCTACATCCTCGATCCGGACGGGGACAACGCCACCGTCGTCACCGAAGTCTTTGATTTCGGTCCATTGCGCGAGGATCTCTTGAGCGATGGCGGGGCGTGGATCAACGGGACCAACTCGGTGTCCGAGTCCATGACGGCCAGCCTCGAGAAGCTCCAGAAGATCAGCGTCGAGTAGAACCGGTGCCAGAGCGAATGTCGGGGCCAGTCTTTAGGAGGCCGAAGGCCGGATCGGTGACTTGATTCCCGGGCACTCGGCTTGGGCCGCAGTCGAGTGGACGTTCGCTCTGGAGTCGCGTACTTACGGCGCTCGCGTTATGTGCGCTGTCGCCCGACACCTCGATTGCACGTGTTTGGAAGTGCACCTGTTCAAGTGCCTGACGCTCGGGTCGAGGAAGCCGCTGCCCGGTCCAGCCTGAGACGGATGACAGTCAAGGCAATCATGGAGCAGGCAGAGACTGCGGCGCAAACGACCCACAGCATCCACACGATGCGATTTCCTGCGGCGATCGCTATGGGAACTCCGAAGGCGGTCACGAAGGAAGCGACGATTCCCACGGAATGAAGGGTCCGATAGGGCGATCGGTCGGGCAGTGGTCCGGCTGCGCCGAATCGACCCCATCCGACCGGCCAGATCCGCCACGAGCGCTCCTCCTGCACGGCGAAAGACTGCCCGCTCGGGACGCGTTCTGCAAGGGCAACGAGCGCGCGTAGCTGGTCGCGTGATTGAGCGTGTCACGATGTGTGCCACCAAGAAGTGTGCGCCGCCTCCGACCCGGCAGCCGTTAGCGACCACGGGAGCTGCGCAGATACTCATTCGCCTCGAGGACCGCAGCTTCGGCTCGAGATTGGCTCCACGTTCTAGATTCACGCAACTGAACGATTGCGCCATCCTTCATCTCAATCCCGAGGCAAGGGAGAGCGAAGACCGGCACGGCGCCGGTGA
>JBGTEH010000041.1:0-14762 GCA_041747915.1 Ilumatobacteraceae bacterium | reverse complement strand
CCCAGCAACCACCACCCCACGAGTACATACAGCACTGACGACAATTGCTAATACACCGCCACCCACTCAGGGTGGATAGTCGCATGCAGCGCTGGCGACAACGTCGTCGCCAGCGGACCCGCCGACCACGATTCAGTGGGCGCCGCGACCGGCAACCACGACGACGAACGTCTTGAGCAGGATCTTGATGTCGTGGGTGAGCGACCAGTTGTCGACGTAGTAGAGATCGAGTCGCCGGTACAGCTCGAAGTCAGACTCGGACCGTCCCGACACCTGCCACATTCCCGTGATTCCGGGCAGCACACGCAGCCGCTCGTGGAGGTCAGGAGTCCATTGCTCGGTCTCCAGGGGGAGCGCAGGCCTCGGGCCGACCACGCTCATGTCACCGAGCAACACGTTCCAGAGCTGCGGCAACTCATCGATCGAGGTCTTTCGGAGCACGCGGCCCACCTTGGTGATGCGCGGGTCGGACTTGATCTTGAACAACGCTCCGGAACTCTCGTTGAGGGCCTCGAGGTCTCCACGCAGCGCTTCGGCATCCTGCACCATCGAGCGAAGCTTGTAGATGTGAAAGTTCACACCGTCCTTGCCCACACGCACCTGCTTGAACAACACAGGTCCGCTCGAATCGAGCTTGATGGCCACGGCGGCGATCGCCAGGATCGGCAACGTCAGTACCAGCACCAGGCCGGCGATCACCAGGTCGAACGAACGCTTGAGGAAGAGATGCGTGCGGGATCGGTTGGTCGGCTCCACATAGATCATCAGCCGACCATCAAAGACCTGCGAACGTGTCCGCGAGATGTCGATGTCGTGAAGCGACGACGACAACGCCACGTGACAACCGGCATCGGTGAGCTTGCGCGTCAGCCGATTCACGACGGACGGATCGAGCGACGCGACGGAGAGAATCGCGCCGGTCGCACCGCTCGAGCGCACAACATCGAGTGTGTCATCGAGCGACCCGAGCACGTCCACCTCGGTACCGCCACCGATCTGTTCGCCGGTGAAGCCCAGTACCTCGTAGCCGAGCTCCGGTCGATTCCGGGTCGCATACAGCAATGAGATCGCCTCACAGCCGGTTCCGACGATGATCACGGGTCGACGAATCCGACCCGACGTGCGCAACCTCGTGAACACGCGACGGGCGATCAGCCTCGAGACCATCAGCGAGATCGTGACGCAGACGAAGAGCAGACCCACCCACAACCGCGACAGTGATCCGTACTGAGCAAGGAACGACACCGCGAGCAGAAATCCGATGCTCATCATGCTCGCCACGACAATGCGTCGCATCTCCTCGCCGAATCGGGCGATCGCCCGGGCCAGGAACAAGTGGTTCGCGCCCATCATCAGCAACCAGATCGGGACGAGCATCGCCGCCAGCAGTGCCTGCTCCCACAGGACGTCGCGGGGAGCGGGTTTCACGACACCTTGAATCACCGTTGCCAACACGACGCCGAACACGATTGCCGCCGCATCCGACATGATCAGCAGCCGGCGCAGGTGCCGGGGATTCGACTGAACGTTCTCAGCCACGGATCGCAAGTCGGCCGGCGCTGTCGAGCCGACACCTGAATCGTCGACTGATTCGTCGGCCATCGTGACGAGCCGCATGCGCGAGCGCAGTTCGCCTCGATCTCTTGTCCGTGGCCGCTTCGCACCTGCCGTTGGCATGTCGTGCTTGAAATGTCCGCCCATGTTCGCGTTCAACCTTCCGCCGGTTGTTGTTGGAACCTGATGTTAGGCGATCGCTACTCTTCGTGGGAATATTTCCGGTCATGAAATGATCACGTTCTCGTCAAGTTCGGACGATTCTGTCAGCATTCCCTTTGTTGATGGGACTTCATCGCCAAGACTCCACCTTCCCTGGAGGCTCGTTTCGCTACCAAGAGTGGTATTCGGACCGCGCTCGGCAGATCGAACACGGTCACCTTGACGGGAATCGAACAGGTCGTGCACCTGACAAACGAACAACCGTGCGAACAGGTCTGGGAATCAGGAGCCGATCCGTGCAGTGGGGTTGGCGGCTCAGGCGGACCGTCGGCGGTCCGGCGGCGGCCACGGACCCACCACAGGACGAGGCGCCACCTTGCGACTCGGTGATCGGCCACCTTCCCGCCGAGCCCAGCCGACGAGAGAACTCACAGTCGATCCGGATGCCACCTGTGCGTCGACCGACCGGCCAGACGAGCGAACGAGGATCCTCGCAGCGTTCACGAACACGACCGTCACCGCCCCCAGCAGCAACCATGCGATGAGCACATACACGACTAGAATGACTTCTGCTTAGCGCGCCGGGTCGCTCGATTCGCAGACGAGCATCAAAGAGTTGAGCCACGAAGTCGCGACCAATGACGAGGAGAGCTCTCCCGTCGAAGTGGCCGGCGGCGTTCAGCCGGCGTTCGATCGCTGAGACTCGCGCCACGTACCGGTGATTCCGGGAAGCACACGGAGGCCCTCCGGCCCCGCGCCGGGATCCTGTCTGGAATGTTCTGGCTGCGCTGGAGGGGGGCCGACCAAACTCATCTCGCCACGAAGCACGTTCCACAACTGTGGCAGGTCGTCGATCGATGTCCAACGAATCAGCCGACCGACGCGCGTGACCTTCGACATCGATGTGGGACGCTCGACGAGCGTCGTCGACCGAAGCTTGAGCAAGTCGAACGGGACGCCGTCCTTCCCGAGGCGGGCGTGTCGCAATGCGACCGGCCCTGGCGACTCGACCCTGATCGCGAGCGCAGCGACCAACAGGATCGGGAGGGTCAGCACGAGGACGATCCCCGAGACCACCACGTCGAACACCTGCTTCAGATGCTGACGAGGACTCGTCGCAACTCGCGATCGGTGGTCGGACGAGCGCGCTCGCCTCCGATCGCCCGCACCTCCGTCAACGTCCATGCCCGCCTGACCTCCCGCGTTTGGATCTGCGTCAACGTAGCGTCCGACCACTGTTCGTGAGGGTGGAACATTGTCAGGATTTCGTCATGATTTGCGCCGCGACGCGGCCGCAACGGTGGAAGTCATACAGGGAAAGGGATCCCGCGAGTTCAGCTGGTACCAACCAGCTCGCTCAGTCGACTACTCTCGGTGGTATTGATCTCTCTCATGGTGTGTCGCTTGACGATCTCTTGATTCCCGCTGCACCGTCCCACGCGCCCACTTGTCGACGCGACGTGACCTCCACATCGCACACGGCCACGACGGGAGCACGCGATGGCGACAGCACCGCAACCAGAGACGAACACGACGGACGGCAGCGGCGAGCGGCGCCTCATCGACGACCGTCGCGAGCGCCAACTCCGGCGACCAGCATTGGCACCCGATCTGCGTATCCGCGCAGTGCGGCCGAAGATCGACCGGGTGACGCTGGTTCTGGCCATCGGCGTGATGGGGTTGACGTGGATCGGCGGGTCGGGGTCGACACCGCAGAGCGACGCCGCTCCCCCACCGGCAGGACGGTTCGCTCACGGGGCAGCAGGGACAGCGCGCAATGGCATCGGAGGTTCGGTCGGCGCGTCACGGACCGTCGAGTCGTGGCCAGGCACGGGCAACGACCGCAACGGCGGACCGTTCGCATTCATCGGTGCGCAATACGGCTCGCTGTGGGGCATCCCGCCGACGGCGAACAACTCGCTCGGCGTCGGATACTGCGTGATGGAAGACGTCGGCGGCGAAGGGGCCGTCAGTGTGCAGCCCGACCCGACGGTGTGGGACGCCTCCGAGATGGCCCGGGCGGCCGCGCTGATGTCGACATTCGGCGGCGACCGCGTCGTGCCGTATGGCATCGATGCGAGCGGCGCCTACGACGTAGCCGCCGGCGAATGGCTGCAGCCTGCCTTGTTCGGCGGTGGCGAATACACCAGACGGCGGCACATTGCCGTCAACTTCGGCGTGAAGATGTTTCTCGAAGACGTCAGCCCGTCAGGAATCGCCGCCGGCCGCAAACTCGCTCGCGACACGGCGATCGTCGATGGCTCCGGCGGCGACTACACGGCGCTCCGCGACGGCTACACGATGGCGCAGCGAATGGCGAGCTCTGCCGAGATCCAGTCGGCGGTGGGTGGAGTGCGGCTCGAGATGCGATGGTCGACCGCGACGGGCGCACCGCCGACCGAGGCCGGGACGTACCCGCTCGACGTACTGGCCATCGACACGATGGGCAAGCCGGTCGGGTTCGTACCGGTCGTCCAGCTGTCCGATGTCGGCATCGACGCCAACCGCTCGAAGGACGCCCGCGCATCGGTGCTGCAATCGACGGACAACGTCGACGATGCCGCCCGGCGACATGCTGCGGTCGTCACCGGGTGGCCGACGTGGGACATGGTCGGAGAGATGGCGGCAGACGCTCGCTTCGCCGTCGGAGCGAACCCAGCAGCGGCCGCAGTCACGGACTCCGCCGGGGTTGCCCGCTTCGACGTCGCAATCGCCGGGCCCGACTGGGAACTCGCCTTCCACACCCAGGCGCCGACCGCCGACGTCGACCTGCACACCGGCACCGGCATCCAAGGTCAGGTCACCTGGAACGGCGCACCGCAGTCGGCGTCGGTGCATCAGGTGATGGAGTCGCCGGTGGTTGGTCGATTCGTGGTCCGCAAGGCGCTCGATGCAACCGACGTCCAGGCCGACCGCGACATGTCCGGATTCGTGTTCGACGTTCGCGAGGCGAGCAGTGACGGCGGGGTCGGCGACACGATCGCCACCGTCACGTCGCGTGCCGACGGACGCACCCCGCCGATCGAGACCGTCGCCGGCGACTACACGATCGTCGAAGTCGGCCGACCGGCATGGGCGAACGGGCTCGGCGATCGCGGGCCAGTGCCGTTCCGGTTCGACCCAGCGCGCGGCGCCACCGACGAGACGATGCACGCCGAGGTCACCTACACCAACACCGTCCCCTCCCCGACGATCAGCACATCCGCCGTCGACGAGCGGGACGGCGACAAGTATCTCGACGCCGGCGCTGCGACCTTCGCGGCCGGCTCTGGTGCTGACAATCCAGATGCCGCCGGACCCACGATCGTCGACACGGTCACCTACGAGGGACTCGTCCCAGGCACCCGGTACCTCGCCCGCTCCGAACTCCATGCCCTGAATGCGGCGTGTACGAGATGGTGTCGGACACGGTTCGGTACCGCGCTGGAGTTCGTTCCGGGCACAGCCGACGGAGCGGTCGACGTGGAGTTGGACCTTCGCGCCGCCTCCGAGGAACTGCGCGGCGCTGTCGCCGTGGTGGGGCAACGCATCGAGGTCGCCGGGAGTGGCCGCGTGGTCGCGGAGCACGTCGACACGAACGATCTCGCCCAGACCGTGTACTTCCCGACGATGAGCTCGAGATTCCAAGCCGTGACTGCGCCTGCCGACGAATCGAACGCGTTGGAGGTCGGCGACGAGGCGGTCGACATCGTCGACTGGGCGGGCCTCGCAGTCGGCGAGCGATATCGAATCGAGATGACGCTGCACCAACGCCTCGACGACGGTATGTGCGTTCCGGTCGTCGGAGCGGCAACCGGAATCGGGGCAACGGTCGAGTTCGAGGCGGCGGGGCGATCGGGGGTGGTCAACGTCGGTCCACTCGCCGTCGCTCACGCAGGAGTGTTCGTTGCCTACGAGCGATTGTACGTCCGCGCTGGGATGGCGACGGAACTCGGTGTCGATTCCGAGGTCGCGACGTGGCGACTGATCTCCGCTCACGAGGACTGCGGCGACGAGACCCAGACGATACGCGTCGCAGCCCCACCGACACCCGACACCACCGCTGCCGACACGACGACCCCGGAGACCACGGCGCCGTCCTCACCCCCGACGACAGCCGGGACGACGACCGCGCCGACGACCACCACCACCACCACGCCTCCATCCGCCCCGCCGCCCACGCCGAAGCCGCCGACACTTCCACGCTCTGGGGGCACCATCGCGTCCACGACGATCGGCATGGCGTCGGCGCTGCTCATGATCGGTGTCGGCTTCATGATCATCGCCGGACCCGGGGTACGCAACGCGCCACGCAGGACGGTCGCTGAGCACAGACAGTGACATGGGAGTAACGTTCGGAAGCGAATGAGGCGGATCGAGCGGCGGCTCCACCGGAATGAGCGGGCCCGACCTCGGAGGGCGACGGCGAGATGAGTCTCGCCACGTCACCGAGCGACGACATCGAGCACGAGCCGGGACCATTTCCGGTCCCTCTCCCGCCGCGCACCTCGGCACCACCACCACCACCACCGCCACCGCCACCACCGCCACTACGCCCGCAACGCCCGCCGGTCAGGCCGACAGCGGCGCCTCCAACTGCGACCAACGCTCTCGAGCGGTCGACGTCAACCAGGGCGACATCGTCGACGCCGGCGAGATTCATCACTCGCGAACCAGACGCCTTCGGCCCCCCTGCGGGCGACTCGGCCGGCACGACCCATCGCACCGGACGCATCATCGCGGCGATCGCGATCATGGCCGGAGCGTTCGCGGCAATCGCAGGATCGTCACCGACCGGCGACGCCACGATCGACACGCTCCTCGTTGCAATTACCGTCGCCGGGGTCACGTGGCTCGGTGCAGCGGCGATGCGCTGGGACGCTGCGATGATGACGCTCGCCGCCGGTCTTCTCTCATGGTCGATACTCGGCACCATCGTCGGCGTCGTCGCTGCTGTCGTCGGATTCGTCGTGCGGATCCAGCCTGGCCAACGAACAATCGTCAACGCAGTCCTCATCGCCATCGCTCTCAACATCGCCGTACGCAGCGACCTCGGAGTCTTCCTCGGGCTGTCGTCGATCGTGTTCCTCGTGCTCGCTGCCTACATCACGATCATCGGTTTCACCCGCCGCCGAAAGGGCACCCGCCAGGCCGCAGCCGTCATCGTCGGAACGGTCGTTGCGCTGGCATTCGTCGGCACCTTCGCCTTCGGTGTGTTCGGCTACCTCGCCATTGACGACGTGCGCGCCGCCAACCAGAACGCACGCGACGGCCTCAGCGAGCTCGGCGAGGGCAACACCGATGCCGCCCGAGCCTCGTTCATCGACGCAGCCGACCGGTTCGAAGCGGCCGAGGCTCGCGTCGCATCACCTCTCGCCGCCATCGCTCGATGGGTTCCGGGGGTTGCCCAGCACCATCGGGTCGCGACAGAACTCGCGGCTGGGGGTGCCGAATCGACGCGACTACTCGCTGACCAACTCGACCAAGTCGACCTCGACGCACTCAGCGTCAGCGGCGGGCGCATCGACGTCGCGAAAGTGCGATCACTGCAGTCGCCGCTGATGGCCATACGGCAACAGATCGATCGGCTCCGGCTCACCATCGCCGAACTCGACAGTCCGTGGCTGCTCCCGCCGGTCGCCGACCAGATCGATGAACTGGCCGCCGACGTGGCCGCGCAGGGCCAGCGGAGCACCGATGCCCTCACGGTTGCCAACGCTGCTCCAGCGCTCCTCGGTGGCGATGGGCCGCGGACGTACTTCATCGGCTTCACCACCCCCGTCGAGGCGAGGGGCATCGGCGGGTTCATGGGGAACTGGGCCGAGATCACGGTCACCGACGGTCAGATCGCGCTGACACGCTTCGGCCGCTCCGATGACCTCAACGAGGCGGGCGACCCCACCACCCGACGCTTCACCACGAGCGAGACCACGACCGATCCCGACCGCGAACCCGGACTCGACGAATGGCTCCTGCGCTACGGCGCCTACCACCTCACCACCGGACCCGACGGTACGACGGGCCGAGCGGTCTGGAAGAACATCAACATGTCACCCGACATGGTCGCAACGGGGCGAGCGATCGCCGACCTCTACCCGCAGAGCGGTGGGCAACAACTCGACGGTGTCTTCATGATGGACGTGTACACGCTCGCTCGGCTGCTCGAGTTCACCGGTCCCATCGCACTGCCCGACGGCCGAGTCGTGGACGGTTCGAACAGCGTCACCGCCGACAACGCCGCCGACTTCCTTCTCAAGGGTCAGTACGCCGTCGAAGCCAGGACCGAGCGCATCGATCTGCTCGAGGAGTTCTCCCGCTCGGTCATCGACGCCCTGCTCGCCGGGAGTCTGCCGCCGCCCACCGGCTTGCTCGACACGTTCGGGCCGATGGTCGACCAAGGACGCTTCACCGGTTGGATGGATCGACCCGACGAGCAATCCGTTCTCGACCAGATCGGGATGAGCGGAACGTTGACCCATCCCGAACGCGGCGATGCCGTGGCGATCGCATTCAACAATGCGGCCGGCAGCAAGATCGACTACTACCTCGACGCCAACACGAGGTACACGGTCACGGCCGACGCCGCCACGAGCCTCGCCTCGGCCGACCTGGCAGTCACCCTGACCAACCGTGCTCCCGCCGAGGGTGAAAGCGACATCGTCATCGGAAATATCGTCGGACTGCCTCGCGGGAGCAACCGGACGTGGGTGTCGATCTTCACGAAGATGCCGGTCACCGCCGTGACGCTCGACGGGGTGCCGGTCGCCATCGAGATCGGTCGGGAGGCTGGATACTTCGTGACGTCCGCATTCGTGGTGCTCGGTGCCGGGGAGACGGCAACGCTGGACGTTGCGTTCGCTGGTCGACTCGACGTCGTCGACGGGTACTCCGTGGACTTGCGCACCCCACCCGCCGTCGGCCCGACGCCGGTGGAGATCGACGCGACGTGGTTCGACGCTTCCGGTGTCGCACATGAGGCCACGCACGCCGAACGCGGCCCTGGGGTCACCACCCTCACCGTCTCGCCCGACGACTGAGCCGGCTGAACAACGGCCTCGTCTCGCTGAACAACGACGGTCACGGAAAGTGGTGGCTTGACGACACATTGAATCCCGTAGGGACTCGAACGCCCTCCGTGAAGATCCGTGACACGGCCACACATCACCTTGAGAGTCAACGTTGGCAAGCGTCTGCGAGAATCGTCGGCTTGCGATGTCCGTGAATGTGGTTTACGCTCCATCCACCACCCAGCGTGGTGAATCCGTCAAGACCCTGGACGGCGGAGCTCACAGAGACGGAACCATGACCAACCTGCACACCACCGAGCGCAGGGCACGACGGTTCGGCGTCGCGCTCGGTCTGCTCATCGCAACGGCCATGCCGATCACCGCAGTCGCACAGACCAGCGACGACGTGGCGACAGGACTCCCGCCCGTTCCGCCGACCGCGGACAACTACGTCGTGACGACCACGAGCCCACAACGATCAATCGACGTGTCGGGCTTCTCCCCGGTCTGTATCCGCAACGCACCGTTCGTCAGTTACACCATCGTGCCGATCGGTTTCACGCCCGCCAGCCCCACCGCCACGCTCGTGGTGAAGACCGTCACCGGTTCGGTGCTCGAAACCATCAACGGGGCAAGTCTCAGCGGCACGTTCATCTGGCCGGGCGCAACGGTCGACGCCGCCGGCCGGGCCACAGACTGGCCCGGGTGGAAGATCGCACCCGACGGCGTCTCGTGGATCCCTGACCCGAGCGACGCCATCACTCGCGACGGTCTCGTGATCGACGTGACCGTCAATCCGGCGGCCACGGCCACCGCCAGAGTGAACTACGTGGGGTCGAGCTCACCCTGCGCGAATCCGCCCGACGTCACGCCACCGACCACGAGCACCCAGTGCGTACCCGGCCAGAACAACGACGACAATCCGGCCGACGATTGCACCCTGCCTCGTACCGGTGGCGGTCCACGCAACGAGGTCGTCATCGGAGCTGCGGCGCTCCTCGCTGGACTCCTCCTGTTGACTGCTGCCCGGCGCCGAAGGGCCGTCATCACACCGACGTCGACGACTCTCATGGGCGACTGACCGCACGTCGCCCGAATTCTGAGCACCCTGCTCAGGTGGTCATCAACGCAACGGGAAGGCCGAGGCCAGCGTCGTTGCGGATGGTGGCGATACGCCGTCCCGGCTGGACCGCACCCTTCGGCGGCGACACGAGGTCGGGGCCGATGAGGTCGCACGCGAGGTCGAGATCGTCGACGTTCACCACGAGACCCCAGAACGCAGCGGGACCGTCAGGGATGTCCGGGCGTTCGACGAGTTCGACGATCAAGCCTGCGGAACCGATGCGATGGAAACCCTGGCGCATCTCGCCGACCTCGCGGATGCGCTTGAGTTCGCACCCGGTTGCCTCCGCGATCGCCACGCTGGTGTGATCGAGGTCGCACGTCATCACCACGACGTGATCGAGCCCGATCGCGCCAATGGGATGATCGGCGAAGGTCGGCGGTCGTGGGCTGACGAACTCCGTCACGAGGCCGTCGATGTTGCGCTTCCCGGTCGGAATCGATTGGACGCCGCTGAGCGCCCAACCGATGAGGCCCTCGGCGGCGGGAGGAGTCGTCGACGTGGCGGTCGGGGCGACGATTCGCAGCGACGTCCCGTGAAGTGGGACCAGGCCGTCGTCTGCGACGAAGAAACCGAGCGAGCGCCAGACATCAGCGTCACCGGTGACCGTGAGCCATTCGACTCTGGGGCTCACGGCGCCATCGAGTTCCAGCATCAGCGGCAGCGCTGGGCGGTCGCCGCGACGAGATTCGGTCCGTCAGCGACCCATGTTGGGGCGCTTGCCATGATTCGCCTTCGACCGGCGCATCTTGGCCTTCTTCTTCTTGGTCTTCTTCGACATGGGCACCAATACTACGGCGTCGCGCGAGACAATCATCCACGGCACCGTCACCCGGGGATTCGAGGCTGTCCGGACGGCCTCCGGGAGCAACTTCGCGACACAGGGCGATGTCGGTGCGTCGGTGGCGATCACGATCGGCGGCGAACCGGTCGTCGATCGGTGGGGCTTCTGGGGCGGCTGGGGCGGATCACTGGCGATCATCGACGTCGACGCTCAGTTGAGCTTCGCGTACGTGATGAACAGAATGGGTGAAGGGACGACGGGCGACATGCGCGCCGCCGGTTTACTTCTCGCCGCTTACCGCTCGCTCGCCGGCTGACGGACACCTGCCTTTTAAGGGCGCGCCCGCCGGCGGCGCTTCACGGCATCGACAGGATCGTCACCGTCCCGATGTCGCCGTTCACCTCGATCGTGGCACCGTCGGGGATCCGTTTGGTGCCGTCGAGGGCTGACACGACACAGGGAATACCCAACTCGCGGCTGACGATGATCGCATGACTCAATGGCGCGCCGACGTCGACGACCACAGCGGAGGCCGGCACGAAGAGCGGCGTCCACGACGGATCGGTGATCGGGGCGATCAGGATGTCGCCGGGGCCGAGAGCTGTGGGATCGTGCGAATCGAGTACCACTCGTGCGATCCCGATCGCCGAGCCCGGACAGCCGGGGACGCCCTGCACCACCTCACCGGCCACGACCGCAGTGATCTCGACCGCGTCGCGTCGCTGATACCGGCTCATGTCGGGCCTGCCACCGTGGAAGAGGAACGGTTCCTGCAGGGCGGCGACTTCGTCCAACAAGGCCTCCCGATCGGCCAGCAGTGACGTGAAGCGGCCGGGGTCGTCAACTGCCTCGATCAGCTCCTCGCGAGTGAGCAGACCGAAGTCGTTCACCTTGTGGAACGTGCCGTCGGCCATGCGACGACGACCGAACTCGAGGTACGCCACGCGCATCTCGTGGACCAGCTTGATGTTGTTGGTCTTGGTCCGCTCGCGACCGGGCAGGAACACCGTCGCCGAGTGCAGCGCTGCGACGAATTGGCCCTGCGTCTCCGGATCGCCGGCGAGCATCGCCGCGATCTCGGCGCCGAGCGCTTCACGCTCCGCGCCGCGATCGGCATTGTGGGGCTTCGGCGCGGCCGACGGATCCGACAGCCGCATCCGGTCGATCGCCGCCAGTGCCAAATCCGGTTCGGTTTCCCAGGTCGGTGACCGAGTTTCCCATTCATTGGGTCCGCGGCAGCCGTAGTGGAGCGTGAAGTCGGCGAATGCCGCGAGGAACGTCGATGCGTCGGCGCTGCTGCTTGCTTGCAGTCGCTCGTACAGCCCGGCGTACCCGGCGTCGAACAACTCGTTCAGATCGGTTGAGTCCGTAGCGATGCGGCCGAGGTCCCACATCGCCATCGCCGGGGCGGCGGATTCGACGTCGCCGACCCCGGCGACGAGCTTGAGCACGTCGGACGGGCGGCCGACTGCGTTGCACACCGCCGTGATGATGCCGATCGGCAGGGTCGCGAGGAACGAGACGAAGATGTGCTCGGTGAACAACATCTCGAAGTGCTCGTCGGCGATCCCGAAGGCGTAGTCGATCAGTTCCCGATCCGACATCGCCGCGAGGTCCGGTCGGTTCCGGCGCAGATCGTTCATCAGACACTCGTGGCGCAACACTTCGGGAAGGTCGGGTGTCGTGAGCACCCAGCCGAACGTCTCGCCGATCTTCGCCGTCAGATCCGGGCGATCGAATCCGGGCTTGACCACGAACTCGGGAACGCCGGGCGCATCGCCGAAGAACGAGTCGTCGATGTCGGTCGACGTCATTCCCGGAGCACGATGGCCCAGCATGCGCAGCGCACTGGCATTCAGGTAGCCGTAGCCGCCGGTCACCCCGAGGAAGACACACTCGTCGTCGGGCAGTTCGTCGGGGGTCATCACGCCGATGCGGTAGTAAGCGTTGCGAAAGCCGAGCTCCGCGCCGCCGAGCGTGCCCGAGTGCTGGAAGTACGAGAACGACAGCGGTGCCACCGGATCAGGGAACACCTCGCCGATGTTGGCTCGCGTGTAGAAGTCCCACTCGTCACTCAGATCGGTCTCGACCAACCACGTGTCCACCATTGCGAACCCCCCAGTTCCTCGGCGTGCCGGGCGACGATAGTCCACCTGAAACGCCGGGTTGAGATGCGGGGTCAGACCCCGACGTTTCAGTTGGTCCAGGCGAGGAGGTCGTCGACGGGCATCGTGTTGATGATGCGCTCGATCGGCACCTCCCGTTCGGCGGCGCGATCGCATCCGAGAGGTTGCCACTCGAGTTGGCCGGTGGCGTGCGCGTCGGAGTCGATCGAGAACCAGCAGCCGTACTCGATCGCCACGTCGAGTAACTCGCGCGGGGGATCGAGTCGCTCCGGGCGGCAGTTGATCTCGACCGCCGTGTTGAACTGCGCGCACGCTGCGAACACGTAGTCGGCGTCGAACTCAGAGGGCGGGCGCTTGCCGATCATCCGGCCGGTGCAGTGCCCGAGGATGTCGACATGCGGCGAGGCGACCGCCACGAGCATCCGCTCGGTCATCTGCTGCCGCTCCATTCGCAGCTTCGAGTGAACGCTCGCGACCACCACATCGAGGCGCTCCAGCATGTGATCGGCGAGGTCGAGTTGACCGTCCTCGAGAATGTCGACCTCCATGCCCGCCAGGATCCGGAAGTCGTGACCGGCCGCCGCGATGTCGGCGTTGATCGCGGCGATCTGATCGAGCTGTTCGGTGAGGCGAAGTTCGTCGAGGCCGTGGGCGATCGTGAGGCGCGCGGAGTGGTCGGTCTGCACCATGTACTCGTGGCCGATGGCGATCGCCGTTGCCGCCATTGCCTCGATCGGGGCGCCGCCATCGCTCCACGTGGAATGGAGGTGACAGTCACCCCTCAGTGCATCGCGGTACACCTGACCTTCGGCGGTGATCGGCACCCGCGACTCGGCCTCGATCTTCGCGAGATACGTCGGTTCGCGCCCGGCCAACGCATCGGCGATGACTCCAGCGGTCGAGGAGCCGAGGCCGTCGAGGTCGGTGAGGGTGCCGTCCGCCGCACGCGCGGCCAGCTCGTCGGGCGGGGTCGTTCGAACCACGTCGAGCGCCCGCACGAACGCCTTCGACTTGAACCCGCTCTCGTGGGCCCGGTCGAGGCAGTGGATCACACGTAGGATGGCCTGCTCGGGTGTCATCGGGCCTGTCGGATGGCCGCTCATCTGGCCGATGGTAGCGGGGCGTGGATACCGTCGATTGGGTGAGACGAACCGCTGCACTGCTGTTCGTCGGGGTCGTTGCAGCGGCGAGCTGTGGCTCGGACGGAGCGACCATCGAGGAGCCGATCGTGCTGGTCGACTTCGACTCGGCGTCGCCGGAGGTTCAGCCTGGTGACGTGATCGCACTGCGCACCGCTGTCGACGACGGCGTGCTGGCCGTGGAGTGGATCGAACGTCGCACCGGCCGCATCCAACGGTTGCCACTCGGCTCCATCGCTGACACCGGTGGCGACCCGGAGCTCGACGACCTGGTCGCCGACATCGAGACCGTTGCGACAATCGATGTCGGCGTCGACGGCGAGCAACGAGGGTTGCTCGGCCACACGGTGATCGACGGCGTTCGCTACGCGGCGTGGACCGATCCGTCGAACGATCTCGTCGTCGGCGAGGTCGACGCCGGCGGTCCGGTGCGGATCGTGTGGAATGCAGGAGGCACCGCGGCTGGCGCGGTCGGCGGGCACCTCGCGGGCGACGCGAATGGGCAGCTCGTCCTGGGAATCGGCCAGCTCACCGATTGGGCAAAGGAACACGGCAGCGGTGCCTTGCTCCGCCTCGACCCCGCAGCCGCGCCCGACCAGGAACCGCTCGTCGTCAGTGACGGCTACATCAATCCGTTCGCCTTCGCCGCCGAGGAGGAGGCGCTGTGGGTCGCCGACAACGCGGTGGGCGAGGACATCGAACGAATCGGGCGCGGCGATCTCGGGGGCCGATCGACCTTCCCGCCGATCGACGCTGAACCTCGCGCCCCGTCCGCGATCGCCGTCCTCGCCGACGGCAATCTGGCCGTGTGTGGATTCCTCGACGGCCAGCTCCGGCTCTGGTCGCCGACCGACGCTGCCTACGGCGAGGCGCTCGGCCCCTGCCTCA
>JBGTEH010000040.1:0-5381 GCA_041747915.1 Ilumatobacteraceae bacterium | reverse complement strand
CCCGGTCGCCGGCGCCGAGGCGCTCCGCCACGTGCTGGTAGGCGGCACACCGTCCGTTCAGGCGTTCGCGGCCGAAGTCGCTGAC
This sequence comes from Ilumatobacteraceae bacterium, assembly GCA_041747915.1. Lineage (GTDB taxonomy): Bacteria > Actinomycetota > Acidimicrobiia > Acidimicrobiales > Ilumatobacteraceae > Sva-07. Next base: position 5,296 of record JBGTEH010000040.1, on the reverse strand, counting down.
GAGGAGGGCGGCGATCTGATCCCGCCCCACACCGCGACCCGCATCATCGGCGAGGTCCTGTCTGAGATCGACGCCCGACCCATCCCATAGTCGGGAACGACGCCGGTCATCTCGTCGACGGCCACCGCCGGTCTTTGTGATCTGACGCTGCGGACATGCAGCCCTCGAACTGCGGTTCATTTGCAGTGCCGTTGTAACGGGGGTATTGACGGGCGGTCTCGGCCCGCAGCCGTCGCAGGAACTTGCCTTCTGCGAGGAAGCACAACGTTGTGTGCAGTCGACAAACGGCCGGGTCCGACCAGCGATCACGTCGTGATGCCCAAGGCGACGATGGCGACCGATCGAGGATCATGACGGTCCGATTTGTCGGCCTGCTCGTTATCCAACGCTCGCACTCGCGCCGCCAACTTCGGTGGCACATCGATGACACACACACCAGGTTCGACCAACTGCTGGGCCAACAGCGCACACGGGCCAGATGCGCCTTCGATCACCCATGCAGAATGCAGCGACGTCGTCCCAACCCGTAGCGCAGAACTGCCGTGCCGCTCGGCTCGCTGAGATGCGGCTCGATGTCGGGCATTGTGCTTGGGTGCCTGAATCTCGCGACGAACAGTTCGCAGACGCTGAGGCTCGCCTCGGGTTGACGCTGCCCGACGCGCTCAATGCGATGTATCGCTCAGCGGGACGGGCGCTTCAGCGCTGGCGGCCACTGGTGGATCGTATGGCCGCTCGAGCGGCTTGTCGCGGACACGCTCCGGGGATGGTCTGACGGAACACTTGATCGAACACTCGTCGCCTTCGGCGACGACGGAACGGGCGATCCATTCTGTGTGTACGAAGCAGTCGAGTCGCCGGTCCTGCGCTGGAGCGTCATCGGTTCAGAGGTCGAAGCAGAGCTGAGCCTCGACGAGTTCGAGGCGGAGTGGCTCGAAGGCTGAGCGTGCAGAGCTGCCGCTCTGCGTTCTCGACGTCGAAGCGAGCGTGAGACAGTGTGAGTGATGCCCTCAGATGAGTTGCTCGCGCTCTAGCGGGAGGTGGAGTCGCGATTGGAAGCGCTCATCACCCGGACTGGATGGTCGGCTGGAGCCGGACGCACATGTCCTCGCTCGTGATTTCTTACAGCAAAACGAACTCGGTCTTGCGTCAGAGACAATCGCCGACGCACTGTCGGACGCGGCGACTCCTCTCACGGATCAGGAACGCGCCGAGATGCTTGCGCTTGTTGAACGGATGGCTATGGATGACAGCGTCTCCAGGGCGCTGATCCTCTGCCCTCGAAGCGCATAGATGCCGATCTGTCGGGCTCGAACGGTCCGGGTGAGCGGTCCGACCGGCCAGTCGACAATGCCCGGGCTCGATGACCATCTCTCTAGTCCCACACCCGCCGAACCGCTACGCGTCGAGGTGGCCACCTGCGAATCAGGTCGTGTCGGCTCCGCGCCATGTGTCAGGGCGAGCCGCCAGCTGCGGCCTTGAGTCGTTGTCGAGCCCCGACCGATTCGGCGACCGGCACAAGGCGGCTGGCCTTGCCGAGCCCACGCGCCGGCATGTTCCCGTAGATCGCCTCGTACTCGCCGGAGCGCACGAGGTAGGTCTCGTGCCAGATCCCCGAACGCGTATCTTTGCCGACGCGCTTCCAGTAACTGCGCCAGGCGTCGAGGTGCGGGTCGTCGGTGTTCTTTGCGAACGCCTCGAGATGTTCGAACGAGCGCCAGTATTGGACGTTCGTGAATCCCATCGTCTCGTACCCGAGCAGGCCCTTCTCGGGGTGCTCGGTGAGGTACTTCAGCATGTGGTTCATTCCGCTGCGGCCACCCAGGTCGGCGAATGACTTGAAGGCCTGCCACTTCGAATTGAGCCGCGCACCGATGATGAACACGACGAAGTCGCCCTCAATCTCCGCGGTCCACCGTCCCTGCTTGATGTCGGCCATTGCGACTCCCCTCGTCGTGACAAATCCTCGCGTGCTCGCGGACAAATCGTCAACAACCCGCACCTCGCTGCCGCTCGGCTCGCCCGGGTGCACGTCATCGGGCAGGCCTGGCGGTGGACGACGATTGGCTGCCGATCGAGTATCGAGACTTCTACGACCTCCCTCGCACTTTCTTCGTACGGCACGACGACCGATGGCTGCACGTACCCGCCGAGATCGCTGCGAGCCCGTTGTCGTGCACAGTGCAGCGACGCGAGGACGCTGATGGGTCCGATCGGGTGTTCACCTAGTTTGATCCCCGTCCGTACATAAAGCGCGAGGAGGCTCATGGACGACGAGGCACGCGAGCAGGCCTTCGTCAACGCGATGGTCACGGAGCATTTCGTGCTTCAGTCGATGTCGGCGGCGACGATCAGCGAAGCCAACGGACGAGCATCGCTCTACATGCTCTCACTCTCCACCTCGGTAGTGGCGTTGGCATTCGCGCTCCAAGCGGCCGAGGACGCGTTCGCACCGTTCGCGGCTGCCATCTTGCCGACACTCTTCTTGCTCGGTTGTTTCACGATCGTGCGTCTCGTCGACACAAGCATCGAGAACGTCCGTTGCCTGCGTTCGATCGCCAGCATCCGTCAGTACTACGCCAGTCTGACGCCGGACGCTTCCGAATTCTTCCCGACCACTGGGAACGTCGCGCGCGACGCACAGCACGCTGTGGGCTACCGCAGCGACCGCCTCTCACTGTGGTTCACCCTGGCGGCGATGGTCGGTACTGTCAACGCCGCCTTGGGTGGCACCATGCTGGCGTTGTTTGTGGACGGCGTGCTCGGCGCCTCACGGACGCTCGCCTTTGCGCTCGGGATCGCCGTGGCCGTCATCCTCGCCCTCGGGACGGTCTCCTTCGAACGCCGCCGATTCAACGTCGTGCTCGACAACTGAGCGCTGCCTGGACCAACGCCGTGTTGATCGAGACGACCAGGGGTGTCCGGGCACGCCCGATTCCGGCTCGAAGGATGTCCTGGATGACGTCGTGCATCTCGAGCACTTGCGCGTCGCTGAGCCCGCGAAGGGCCAGGCCCGACGAGGCCTCCTCGACCGTCAACATCGGCGAAAGAGCCACCCTTGCGTGGTCGCTGTGTCTGTTCATACATGGACACACGCATGAGGGGATCATTCCGTTGAAGAAGTCCTGGTGACGGGCGAACCAGAGCCTCGCGCCCGCAGCGCCCACCGGTCCCCGCTTCGCGAGGATTCGTATCACGACTCCAACGGGTCCCGACCGACCGCTCGTCCCAAACAACAACACGAAGTAGTCGTCGCCTCGCAACGGGGCTGTCTCCCCACCGCACACGCGGTAGGGAAAACCGTACCCCGGACTGGCCGGCCCGCTCCATGGTGGAGCGGGCGACGGAAGCGCACGATCGAGCCATGGAACTCATCGCACACGTGTCGTCGCTCTCGGCCCCACCGTCTCACCCACCGTCTCACCCACCGTCACACCTGCCGCTCCTCTCGACGCCGCGCCCGCGATCGCCGTTGCTGCACGCTGTCGACCTCACCCGCCGCTGGGGAAAGGGCACCACTGCACAACTCGGGGTCGACCGGGTCCACCTCGAGATCGGCCGTGGCGAACTGGTGGCCATCGTCGGTCCGTCGGGTTCCGGCAAATCGACGCTCGGCGCACTGATCGCAGGCATCGACCGTCCGACATCTGGCTCGCTCGTGATCGACGGAGTTCGCATCGACCAACTCTCCGACGACCGCCTCGCCCGCTGGCGGGGCGGCAACGTCGGCATCGTCTTCCAGGGCTTCCATCTCCTGCCCACCCTGACCGCTCGCGAGAACGTCGAGTTGGCACTCCGCTTCGCCGATCGCTCGGCCTCGCGCCGGAGTCGGCGTGACAGGAGCCTCGAGGCCCTCCGCTCCGTCGGGCTCGACGCGAAGGCGAGGCGGCTCCCCAACCAACTCAGCGGCGGCGAGCAGCAACGCGTTGCCGTGGCTCGAGCGTTGGTGACCGGTCCGAGACTGATCGTCGCCGACGAACCGACCGGCAGCCTCGACCAGGAGTCGGGCGCCGTCGTATTCGATCTGCTCGTCGGCCTCGCAGCCGCTGGCACCACGGTGGTGTTGATCACGCACGACGATCGACTCGCCGGGCGCGCCGACCATGTCGTCGCGATGCTCGACGGCCGTGTGCGCCCCGCAGTGTCAGCGGACCGCCAACTCGCCGCGATCGGAGACGAGTGATGCGCCAGCTGCTCCGCGAGATCGGCCGAGCGCCGGCGCGCATCCTCATCAGCGTGTTCGCCCTTGCACTTGCCGTGGGCGCGATCGGCGTGTTCGCGATCCCGACAGTTGCGTCGAGTTCGTTGCGGGCCTCCGTCGACGATGATCAGATGTCAAACTTGGTGCTGTCGACGACCGACTCGGGTCCGATCGATCTGAGAGCAGAGTTCGGCGGCTCGGCGAACATCGCCTCGTACGAAGCTCAGGTGCTGGTCGACGTCGGCATCGGCAGCGGGCCGGGCGGCGCTGTCACGCTCCCCGTGGTCGGGATCGACCCGGCGGACCAGAGCGTCGACATCGTGTCGGTCAGCGTCGGCCGACTCCCGAGCGCCCCCGGCGAGATCGTCGTCGCTGACGGTGTGGCCACGGTCGGCGACACGATCACCGCAACCGCCCCCGACGGACACACGGTCGATCTCGCAGTGGTTGGCGTGGGGAGCACGAGCTACTGGTCGGGCGATGACGTCGCCTTCACCGATCTTGGAACAGCCCGTGACTTGGCCGATGTCGACGGGTTCAACCGCATTGCGGTGAGGGCCCTCGACGACTCGTCCGACTCGCTTCGTGCGACGGCCGACGGCCTCCGCACACGGCTCGCGGCCGGCGGCGTGACCTTCACGGAGATGCCGGTGACGATCCCGGACGGCTCCCATCCGATCGACGACGCCATCAGCCAGGTGAGCACGCTCATCGGATTTCTCGGTGTCGTCGCCGGGCTCGTTGCACTCGTGCTGCTCGGCTCGACGACGACCACCCTGATCACCGAGCGCACCCGCGAAGTCGCCGTGATGCGTGCCCTCGGTGGCCGCCAGCGAGCGCTGCGCCGCCGCTTGCGCCGCCTCGCAGTCGGGATCGCGGCCGCTTCGGTGGTGGTGGGTGTGCCGCTCGGGATCGTGATCTCGAACGTCATCGCTCGACTCGTGCTGCAGGAGTTCGTCGGCATCACCCCGGCGATTGGAATGTCGTGGCCGGTGGCTGCGGCCAGTGCCGTCTTTGCGATCGTCGGTGCACGAATCGTGGCTGGCGGCGCCGCCCGTCGGGTGACCCGGATGCCGCTTGCCGCCGCGCTGCGCGACC
>JBGTEH010000039.1:0-10912 GCA_041747915.1 Ilumatobacteraceae bacterium | reverse complement strand
TCCTGAACGGCCGGCTCTTCGGATAGGTCACTCCCGGACCCGACAACCAACTCTACGACGACGCCTTCGGCTCCGCCAGAGGCTCCCGTCGACGCGCCCGCGGACACCTCGGAAACTGGGGGTTGACACAAAGAGGCTTCGTAGTCGAGTGGTCACTGTTGGTCGACGGGCGGGTTATCGGGCGCCGATGACGAGCGGTTGGTAGATGGCATTGGAAAGATCATGTGCGGCCGGCTTGCCGTCGACTGGGCGAGTGCGCCGGCGGGTTCGAGTACGTCTCGACGTGGACATACCTCAGTCACGGTTCGGGCCGTACGCGGCGAGGAATGTCGTGATCGATGCTTCGACTCGGGCGGTGATCTGCGCCGGATCCGCGGGGGGCTGGCCGAGTGCGCAACGCAGTTGGAGATGACCGATGATGCCGCCGAGGAATTGTTCGGCTGCGATCTGGGTGTCGTCGACGTGGATCTCGCCGGCGGCGACGCGGGCGGCGATGAATCCGCGGAGCCGGCCGTAGGACACGGCGGGCCCTCGGTCGAACATGGCTTGGGCGAGCTGGGGGAAGCGGACGCTCTCGCCGACAGCGAGCCGGAACAGCACGGTCGCCTGGTCGCTCAGTGCTCCCCGGGCCGTCGCGTGACCGATCGCTCGGAGACCGTCCTCGATCGGCAGGTGGGCGAGTTCGTCGACGGAGGTCTCGGCGACGGTTGCCTCGGTCAGATCGGCGATGATCGCTTCGAATAGGTCTTCTTTGGAGGCGAAGTAGCGGTATAACGTCGCCTTCGATCCGCCGGCTGCGGCGACGAGTTCGTCGATGGTGACGCCGTGGAATCCATGAGCTGCGAACTGCTCGAATGCCACTGTGATGTAGTGCGAACGACGATCCATGACTGAACTGTACCGTTTCGTTTGACATCAGCGGCGCATCCGTGTACTGTACGGTTTCGTTCACTTCGGCGATGCCGATCTTCAAGGAGGAATCAACATGAATGCACCGATCGTCAGCAGGGGAGGAGTGGGTCAAGGTCTTCGGACGTGATCACTACATACCGGTCCTTGGAGACCTCGTAGCCCTTGACGATGTGATCCTCGGGAACCTCGTCGCCGGTTTCGGCGTTCACCTTCCGGTATCGAACCCGTGCGAGGTTCCGGTCGTCGAGCTGATTGAAGCTCACGGTTTTCTTCGACACCGCGGAATACAACTTGACTGGAATAGCGACGAGCCCGAACGAGATGGTTCCAGACCAGGACTGACGTGGCATGTCACCAGTTTTCCCGCCGGCGCCAGTTTCGAACATCGAGGTGCCCCGCTGCGGCACAATCGCTCATGTGATTGAAACGACCGAATCCTGGGCACCGACTCGCATGACCACCACGGAAAGCGACGAGCATCCCAACGACGCCAGGCGGCCGATGTCGGCCAGTTGGCGGGAAACGTCTGACGTCGATGGCCTGCCCGGTTCCCGTGCGGATAAGAAGTCTGGGGGCGACGCAACAGGCCGCGGGCGCGGGGCCGACAATTCCATCGAGATCCCTTGCAGCCATCGAGTTGATCATCAGCCTTGCGGCAACCAACGGCCGGCCCATTGCGGCGGTCGGAAAGGTTTCCAGGTTTCGGGTTCCTGCGCCAGGCGATCGGCGACGACAACGGCGACGGCGGGGTTGTGTCCGAGACCGAGATGACTGCCACGGACCTCGACGTTCTCGCGTAGCTGGCCCTCCGGAAGCAGCGACCTGCGCCACGTGACGATGGCATCGCGTTGGCTGTACACCGACGTGGTGGGGATGTGTAGCGGTGGATGTCGCCGCCCGAGCAGGGGACTGCCGAGTGTGATGACCGAGCGAACTGCGTCGGGTCGACGGCGGGCGAGTTCTATGGCGTGGACGCCACCGAGGCTCCATCCCACCAGGCTGACCGGACCGTGTTCGTAGTTGGTCGAGAGGAGCCGGTCGAGACCGTCGTCGATAGCTCGACTGAATCCACGGTTGGTGCCGAGGCCCCAACCGAAGGTGCGGTAGCCGAGCCGACCGAGGAACCAGCGAAGCGGCACGGTCGAGGCATCGCTGGCGCCCAGCCCGGGGAGCACCAGTACGGCGTGGCCGTCGCCGCGACGCAAGACCTTCAGTAGCGGGCCCGCAGCCAACGCGAACGAGACGAACTCTGGTCCAGCCTGCGCCTCGCGGAGTGCGACAGTCGGCCACGCATGTTGCTCCACCATGGTGTCAACCCTTCCACACGTTGCGCCGACGAAACTCGGGTCGCCCTGAACGACGGATCCGAGAGTCCCATGGCAGCGCCGCGAACGATCAAAAGGTTGATCGGCGCGACTTCGGGGAACGGAACTCACATGAACTCCGCTCTCCACGAAGCCAACGGCCAACCCACCGGAGCACTCCCGGGCGATGAGAGCGCCGATGCCCGACACCATCACGATGGAAAGAATGGCCAGTCGAAGGGTAGCGACGATGCGGTTCGAGGTGTCGACCCCGACGCACCGGGCGCAGCGCTCGTCGATCCGACGCTCGAGCAGATGGAGCCAAACGAGCCGGGATAATCGAGTCGTGCTCAGGCCACGCTTGCGGTCTCGTTGCGGCTCAGTCGAACAGGCGGCCTCCGGTGACTGCGAGGGTCTCGCCGGTGACGTAGCTCGACTCCTGCGAGGCGAGGAACACGAACGCCGGCGCGAGTTCAGCGGGCTGACCGGCCCGTCCCAGCGGGGTGTCCTGACCGAATGTGTCAACCTTGCTCTCAGTCATGGTTGCGGGGATCAGCGGCGTCCAGATCGGACCCGGTGCCACCGAGTTCACCCGGATGCCTTTGGCAGCTACTTCCTGGGCCAGGTTCTTGGTGAAGTTGACGATGGCCGCTTTGGTCGTGGCGTAGTCGTACAGCTCTGGACTCGGCTGCGAAGCCTGGATCGACGAGGTGTTGATGATGGCGCCACCCGGCTGCATGTGCTCGAGCACCTCCTGACACAACCACACCATCGCGAACACGTTCGTGCGGTACGTGCGTTCCATCTGCTCGGTGGTGAGGGAGGCAATGCCGTCGAGCGACATCTGGTAGGCGGCGTTGTTCACGAGGATGTCGACACCGCCGAGTTCCGCGACCGCGTGTTGAACGATCGCTCGGCACTGTTGTTCGTCCTGTATGTCGGCAGGCATCGCTACGGCAGTACGACCCGCTTCGCGGACCCACTCGATCGTTTCTTGTGCGTCGGACTCTTCCTCTGGCAAATAGGCGATGAGTAAGTCGGCTCCCTCACGCGCGAACGCAATCGCAACAGCCCGACCAATGCCCGAATCACCCCCCGTGACGATCGCTCGCTTGCCGGACAGACGCCCAGTACCGCGATACGTAGATTCGCCATGATCGGGACGGATGTCCATGTCGGCGGTCAGGCCCGGATAGGGAATGGACTGCTCGCCGAAATCCTCCGATGTATACGCCTCGGTGGGATCAGCTGGGGTGAACTGGTCACGACTCATCGTCAACTCGTTCCCTCATCACGTTCGTCCTAACCGTACAACTCGGTCCAACTGACGCACGCAGGCGTTCAGACCCGCCGACAGCGTGACCACACCCCAACGGTCAGGGTGACTGCTGCGAAATTTCTCTCGGCGGGAGGCGACAATTTCAGGTCGCCGCGACTCTCCCTACTTCAGGTTCGGTACTTCTCCAGAAGACCACTGATCTCGAAGACGCGCTGCACTGCACCGCTGATGCCCTCGATCAGAAGTCGTCCACCCCTGGACGCCAGGCAACGGTCTGCGGCTGCGGGGCTGGGTCGAGCATGTGGGCGAGCACGACCGTTACCACGAACTCCTCATCGACGGTCTGCCTTCGAAGTTCACGCCACGGCTCGTGGTCATTCTCGCCGTGGACGTCCACGTCCGGGCGCTGGCGACGAGGCACGCCGATTCCCCGGGCGTCACCCTCGTCTACACCTCACTGCCCGACCACGCCCTCGAGCAGCTCGAAGCTGCGTTCGGGTCGTAGTCGGGCGGCGGAGTTCAGGCGAGGTCGAAACGGTCTGCGTTCATGACCTTGGCCCAGGCGGCCACGAAGTCCTGGACGAACTTCGGACCCGCGTCGTTGGTCGCGTACACCTCGGCCAACGCCCGCAGCTCGGAGTTCGAGCCGAAGACGAGGTCGACGCGGGTGCCCGTCCAGCGGCGTTCACCGGTTGCACGGTCGCGACCCTCGAAGGTTTCCTCGGTTTCCGACGTGGCTGCCCACTCGGTGCCCATGTCGAGGAGGTTGACGAAGAAGTCGTTGGTCAACATCTCCGGACGGTCGGTGAAGACGCCGACATCGGACAGGCCGACGTTCGCGCCGAGCACCCGCAGACCGCCGACGAGCGCCGTCATCTCAGGTGCCGTGAGCGTCAGCATGAATGCGCGGTCGAGCAGCAGGTGCTCGGATGCCAGGTCGTGGCCCTTCTGGAGGTAGTTGCGGAACCCGTCGGCGGTGGGTTCGAGGACGGCGAATGCCTCGACGTCGGTCTGTTCCTGCGACGCATCGGTGCGACCGGGCGCGAACGGCTCCTCCACCTGGTGGCCGGCCCGTCGGGCTGCCTCTTCGATGCCGACGGAACCGGCGAGCACGATGAGGTCGGCCAGTGACACCTTCGTGCCGCCGACCGCCGAGCCGTTGAAGTCGTCACGGATCGCGTCGAGCGTGTCGATCACCCGTGAGACGCCCGAGGTGATGTTGACGTCCCACTCGGCCTGCGGGGACAGGCGGATGCGAGCGCCGTTGGCGCCGCCCCGCTTGTCGGTGTCGCGGTACGTCGACGCCGACGCCCAGGCAACGGTGACCAACTGCGACACGGAGAGTCCGGACTCGAGGATCTTCGCCTTCAGCGTCGCCACGTCGCCCTCGCCGACCAACGCATGATCGACGGCGGGCACGGGATCCTGCCAGATCAGTTCCTCGTCGGGCACCCAGGGGCCGAGGTAACGGACCGACGGGCCCATGTCGCGGTGGAGCAACTTGTACCAGGCCCGGGCGAACGCATCGGCGAACTGTTCGGGGTTCTGGTGGAAGCGCTCGGAGATCTCCTTGTAGACCGGGTCGACGATCATCGCCAGGTCGGTCGTCGCCATCATCGGCGCGACCTTCGTGGTGGGATTGTGCGCCGTCGGCACCAGGTCCTGCTCTTCGACGTTCTTCGGTGTCCACTGGTTCGCGCCGGCAGGGCTCTTGGTGAGCTCCCACTCGTACTTGAACAGCAGGTCGAAGTAGCCGTGGTCCCACCGGGTGGGGTTCGACGTCCACGCGCCTTCGAGACCACTCGTGATGGTGTCGTCGCCCTTGCCGGTGCCGAACTGGCCCCTCCAGCCCAGACCCTGCTGCGCGATCGGCGCACCTTCGGGCTCCAGGCCGACGTACTGATCGGGATCGGCGGCGCCGTGGGTCTTGCCGAAGGTGTGCCCGCCGGCGATCAGTGCCACAGTCTCTTCGTCGTTCATGGCCATGCGGCCGAACGTCTCGCGGATGTCGCGGGCCGATCCCATCGGATCTGGCTGGCCGTTGGGGCCTTCGGGGTTCACGTAGATGAGCCCCATCTGGACCGCACCGAGCGGGTTCGCCAGCTCACGGTCGCCGCTGTAGCGCTGGTCTTCGAGCCACACCCGCTCCGGGCCCCAGTACACGTCGTCTTCCGGCGCCCAGATGTCGGCGCGGCCTCCGCCGAACCCGAAGGTGGTGAAGCCCATGGTCTCGAGTGCGCGGTTGCCGGTGAACACGAGCAGGTCGGCCCAGGAGATCTGTTGGCCGTACTTCTGCTTGATCGGCCACAGGAGGCGGCGAGCCTTGTCGAGGTTCGCGTTGTCGGGCCAGCTGTTGAGCGGGGCGAACCGCTGAGCGCCGGTCCCGCCGCCGCCGCGACCGTCGGCGATCCGATACGTGCCTGCGGCGTGCCACGTCATGCGGACGAAGAACGGGCCGTAGTGGCCGTAGTCGGCGGGCCACCAGTCCTGCGAGTCGGTCATCAGGGCGTCGACGTCGCGTGCGAGTGCGTCGAAGTCGAGGCTGTTGAACGCCTCCGCATAGTCGAAGTCCTCACCCAGCGGATCGGATGACGGATGGTTCTGGCGGAGGATCCGCAGGTTGAGGCTCTCGGGCCACCAGTGCTGGTTGGCGGTGATGCCGACCGCTTGGTGGGCGGCGCTCATCACGGGGCACGTCGCGGTGGACGGCTCATCGCTGGTGGTGACGGTGCCGTGCTCTTCGTTACTCATAACTCTCCTGGGGTGGTGCTGGATGAAGTTGCGGGATGGATGACCGATGGTCCGGATTCGGACGCTCGGCAGGTGGGGCAGCGGCCCCAGTAGACGACCTCGGCTTCGTCGATCTCGAAGCCGTGATCGGTGTCAGCGGTGAGGCATGGCGTGTCGCCAACGGCACAGTCGATGTCGAACATCGCACCGCAACCACGGCAGACGAGGTGGTGATGGTTGTCGTTCACCCGGTCCTCGAAGCGGGCAGCGGACCCTGCCGGTTGGATGCGGCGGACGAGTTCCTTGTCGACGAGCACACTGAGCGTGTCGTAGACGGCTTGGCGCGAGATCGCGCCGAGCGATTCACGAATGACGTTGGTGAGTTCGTCGGCAGTCGAGTGCGGCTGTGCCGTCACGGCTCGAAGGACGGCGATGCGCTGCGCAGTGACCTGGAGTCCATGGTCACGCAGAACACGGTCGACGCTGTCGGGCACGGCGCCCACCGTACTCCGATTCTGGATGAAATCAAGACTTGGACGATGTCGGCGGTCGAAGGGTCGGTTTCGTGCTCGCCCGCCCGAACACAGGTTCATACCCGCCCACCGAAACGACCGTCGGGCGATCCCTGTCTCAGTTGCCGACGATGCGGTCGACGAGACCCCTGGCAACCGAGGTCGGCCGCTGCTGCTCGCCTTGGAGAGCGTTCAGGATCAGCATCACCCCGGTGAGAGCCGGCACCACCCACTGCAGCAAGTTGAGCTGGCGTTGGGCTTTAGCGACAGAGGGGTCGGTGTTTGCTGTCGGTGTGGTAGCGTCCGTGACGGGCTCGCTCGGGTTGGCGATCACCCGCTGGCCGATGAGGCGGCTATAGGCCGTTGCTCCCAACGCTGCGACGAGTACCCCGGTCCTTGTGATCGAGACCGTGGCAACGCCTTGCTGGCCGACCAACCTTCCTTTGTTGGCGAACGTGACGCCGGTGGCACCGACCACATGGGCACCGATCGCAGCAAGATTGAAGGGCGTCCACGCTTTCCAGCCGGCGGCGACGGCCGCAGCCGTGCCGGACCCTGTGGATGCGGCGGCTTTGTTGAGCGAGACAGCGTTGGCGAGAGTACCACCGAACCATGCGGCGAGGCCGACATCGGAGAGACTGCGGGCGAAGGTGTTTGTGTTGGTCACCGCAAACCAGTACCCGCCGAGATGGCGGACCACACGCAGCGCCGCCGACGCTGCGTGCCGACGCCTTGGAATCGCGATGCGCGAACGGCAGGTCGTTGGGTTTCCCGAGACGCGTCGCGCTTCACGAGTGTGGGCGGCGCACGAGGTGATGTCCGAAGTCCGCGAAGATGTGTCTGATGGGATGGGAGACACTCGAGCGGTGGGGTGACGACGTCGCTCGCATCAAACCGCTCACTGGCGGAGTTGGCGTCAACGAGGTCTGGAGCGTGCGCGTCAACAAGCAGCTCGCGGTCGCGCGTCTTGGCAGGCGCAGCGACGTTGATCTGGCGTGGGAGACCGCGCTCCTCCAGTTCCTCGACCGCGAAGGTCTGACCGTGCCCGTGCCGATCCCCACAACGGACGGCCGGCACTTCGCCGACGGTCTGGTGGTGATGACCTACGTGGAGGGCGGACCGCCCGAGACCGAGGCTGACTGGCGTCGCGTCGCCGACATGCTCCGCCAGTTGCATCGGTTGACGCAGGGCTGGCCGCAGCGCCCGGGCTGGCGGTCATCGACCGATCTCCTCCACGCCGACACCGGGACGAAGATCGACCTCAGCGCGATGCCGGCCGAGGGCGTTGTTCGATGTCGAACAGCGTGGGCGCGGCTCACCGGACGTCGGACATGCGTCGTCCACGGCGACCCGAACGCGGGCAACGTACGCGTGACCGCTGATCGGGTCGCGATGATCGACTGGGACGAGTCGCACGTCGACGTTCCCGATCTCGACTTGGTGCTGCCCCACAACGCCGCCGGTCTCGACGACAACGCGCTCGACATCGCCGCTCAAGCATGGGCAGCATGGGAAGCCGCCGTCTGCTGGGACGACGAACACTCGCTCAAGCGGCTCGCCGAGGTTCGCGCGGTCTGAGCAGCGGCATCCAATCGAGGCCCGCCACCAAGCCGTTACCGCAGCCGCTACTCGTGGGTGGGGTGGGCGAGGACGACGAATTCGCGGCTTGGTCGGTCGGGCGCGTCGCTGATCTCGTCGATCGTGAATCCACTCAAGGTGAGTGAAGCGGTGAGCTCGTCTCGATCGCGGAATCGCAGCGTCGAGTGCGATGTGACGATGTCTCCGCTGTCGAGGAACCGGAACGTGTGACGAAACGACACAAGTGGCAGCGCCACCTCGGTGAGTTCCACCCAGTGTTCGACACGACCGGCAACCGTCTTCGTGACGCAGAAGGACTGTTCACGAGTCCACTCCTCCCAGCCTCGGAAGGATGGATCGCGCGTTTCGAACACGAGGTGACCACCGTCTCGGAGGACGCGGCGGACGCCGCCCAACTTGGCCGACCAATCCTGATCGTGAACGAAGACCTGTGCGACGTTGGCGGTCATCGTGACCGCATCGACATCCAGCGGCCCGAACGCATTCGTTGGAGCGAACGAATACAGAACTGTAGATATTCCGGTGATCGATGAGGCTTCGGTCTGCTTCTCGTGGAGGAGTGCAAGTGGCTGATCGGAGATTGCTGGGATGTCGTCGTTGGAGGCTGTTGTAGGTCCGTTTGGGCGGGCTGAGGTGTTGGATCGTTACGTCGAGTTCGTAGCGGGGAGGTGTCGTCCGAACACGGTGATTGCGACGGTGTCGGATCTTCGGGCGTTCTTCGCGGTGATCGACAAGGAACCGTCGGCGGTGACCTCGGCGGACGTGTTCGAGTTCATCGCGGCGCAGCGCCGAGGTCGTGGTGATCGGGTGGTGCGGCTGGTTGACGGCGAGTCGGGGTTAGCGGCGCGGACGATTCGTCGCCGGTTGGCGGTGATGTCGGGGTTGTTCAACTGGTTGGTGTTATGCGGCGAGATGTCCACGAACCCGGTGCCGCGTGGGATGGCGACGCGACGAACGGGTGCTGGCGGTCCGGCGACGAGTTCGCCGTTGATCCGCACGCCACGAACGTTGCCGAAGATCCTCGACCCGGCCGAGGTGATGTTGTTGCTGGGGGCGGTTCGCCGGTGGCGTGATCGGGCGATGCTCGAAGCAATGGTGCTGGGCGGGTTGCGTTGCTGCGAAGTGGTCGGCTTGCGGCTCGAAGATCTGCAACCGACGAACCGGCGGGTGTTCATCGCCGACGGCAAGGGCGGTCATCAACGTCTGATCCCGATGTCGGCCCAGTTCTTCCAGAGCATGTCGAACTATCTGTCCGCCGAACGACCCGACACGACGAGTGACGCGGTGTTCGTGTCATTGAAAGGCGCCCGGCGTGGTGAGCCGTTGTCGATCGACGGACTCGAGCAGATCGTGCGCGCCGCTAAGGGTCGTTCCGGATTGGAACACGCGACGTGTCATCAGCTTCGTCACACCTGTTTGACCCGGCTCCGCGAAGCCGGCATGGCGTTGGAAGCGTTGCAGGCCCAGGCCGGTCACCGCTCGATCGAATCGACACGGTTGTATCTGCATCTCGCCGATGACTGGCTCGCTGGCGAGTATCAACGTGCCAGTGAACTGATCGATGCAAGCGTCGTGGGGATCTTGCGATGAGCGCCCTGGCTGCACTCAACGAACCCGTCGACAACACCGCACGACACCACGATTGGGATCCGGTGCTCGCGCATGCCCCGCAGTTCGCCGTCACTGCCTGGGCTTGTCTGGATCAGCTGGCGGTGTCGATGCGCCCCGCAACCGTCGAATCCGCCGACCTGACCTTGCGTGGTTTCGCCCGGTTCCTGATCAGCGAGCACCCGGAGTTGGTCGGGTTCGTTGATGTTCGACGAACACACATCGAGGGGTTCAAGTTGTTCTTCGTCGCCCACATCACCGCCACTGGTCGCCCGCCGGCGCGCAACACGATCCGTCAACGGTTCGGGATGCTGCGCTCGTTCTTCGATCGGATCATCGAATGGGACTGGCCCGACGCGCCGATGCGGATCCCGATCTTCTCCGTCGACGTGCCCGTCGCGGATGACCCGTTGCCACGATTCCTCGACGACCTGCAAGCCGCCCGACTCGCCGCCGCTGCCAGCGTCTCGGCGCCGTTCGATCGGCTCGTCATCGAGCTGCTGTCACGGACCGGCATGCGCGCCGGTGAGCTCTGCAGCCTTGAGCGCGACGCGGTCGTCGAGCTCAACGGGACACCCTGGATCCGGGTCCCGGTCGGCAAGTTGCACAACGACCGCTACGTGCCGTTGCACCCCAACGCCGCCCGACTCCTGGCTGAATGGATCGCCCTGCATCCACCGGTTGATCACCGTTTGCTGCACGACGGACATCGACTCGACCGGCACCGAGTCGGGCGCATCGTCACCCGAGTCGCCACCGCCGCCGGCCTCGATCACGTGCATCCGCATCAGCTGCGTCACACGCTCGCGACTCAAGCGATCAACCGTGGGATGCGACTCGAAGCAATCGCCACGATGCTCGGCCATCGCAGCTTGCGCATGACGCTCACCTACGCCCGCATCGCGAACAAGACCGTCGCTGACGAATACGCCACCGCCTCCGCGAAGATCGACGCGCTCTACACCGCG
>JBGTEH010000038.1:0-4471 GCA_041747915.1 Ilumatobacteraceae bacterium | reverse complement strand
CCGACCGTCGGCGATCGCTGCAGTGGCGATCTGCTGGATGCGGTGGAGGTGACTGGCGAAGCTGGCCGTGACGATGCGGCGGTCGCGTTGCGAGGCGAACAGACCCTGCAGCACCGCTCCGACACTCGTCTCGCTCGGGGAGTAGCCAGCCTCTTCGGCATTGGTCGAGTCGGACATCAAGAGGCGAATGCCTGGCGACTTGGAGAGCTGACCGATACGGGCGAGGTCGGTGCGCCGATGATCGACCGGGGTGAGGTCGATCTTGTAGTCGCCGGAGTGAAGGACGATGCCCTGCGCCGTGTGCACTGCGATCGCATGCGCGTGGGGTACCGAATGGGTGACCGGGATGAATTCGACCAGCAACGGACCGATCTCGACGGATTCGCCGTCGGTGACAGGTCGCATGTCGGTCTTCGAGGTGAGACCGGCCTCGTCGATGCGGTTGCGGGCGAGTCCGAGCGTCAGCGCCGACGCGTAGATCGGCAGGGGGTCGTCGCGCAGGTCGCCGATGCCGTCGTGATCGCGAAGCAGGTATTGGATGGCACCGACGTGGTCTTCGTGGCCGTGGGTGAGCACCAGAGCTTGGATGCGGGCGGCGTTCTCGCGCAGGTAGGTGAAGTCCGGGAGGATGAGGTCGATGCCGTGCATGTTCGCGTCGGGGAACATCAGCCCGCAGTCGATCAGGATGATCGCACGATCGGGATCGTCGGCCGCGCCCTGTTCGATCGCCATGCAGTTGCGCCCGATCTCTCCGAGCCCGCCGAGAAAGACGATGCGAACCGCGACGGACGGATCCGTCGACCCCGGGGCGAGGCGGTCAGCCACGGGCAGCGACCAAGCGTTCGTAGACACCGCGGGCGGCGTGTTCGAGGCCGTGGGGTGTCGGCCCCATCGGAGACCTGCATTCCCCGACGTGATGACCGAGCGTTCTCAACATGGCCTTCGACGGTACCGGGTTCGGCGCGTCGTCGCTGGTCTCGAACTCGTAGCTCTCGAGTTGGCGGGCATTGATGTGCTGCGCAGCGCCGACGTCTTCGCGGTCCCACGCGTCGAACATCTCGACGTGATCAGGCGCGCACCAGTGCGTCGCAACCCCGATCGCTCCGACGGCACCGATCGCGAGCAGTGGCAGGGTCATCGAGTCGTCACCGGAATAGATCTCGAAATCGGCGGGGCTGCTCGCACGCACTGCGGCCGTGGCGCCGGGATCCTTGGCAGCGTCCTTGAGCGCAACGATGTTGGGCACGTCGGTAGCGAGGCGCACGAGGGTGCCGCTCGAAATCTTGCGGCCGGTGCGAATCGGGATGTCGTACAGCACGACCGGGAGGTCGGTCGACGCGGCGATCGCACGGAAGTGCGTCTCGATCCCCGCCTGCGATGGTCGGTTGTAATACGGGCAGACACCCAGGATTCCCGCCACGCCGAGATGCCCCGCCTCCTCGGTGAGACCGATGTCGTGACGCGTGTTCGATCCCGTCGTACCGGCGATCACCGGAACCGTGACGGCGTTGACGACCGCTTCGAAGAGTTGCAGCTTCTCGTCGATCGACAGAGTCGGCGCTTCACCGGTGGTACCGCAGACGACGAGGCCTTCGTTGCCCTGCTCGACCAGCCACGTCGCCAGCGCCACCGCAGCGCCGAGATCGAGTTCGCCATCGTCGTCGAACGGTGTCACCATCGCCGTGAGGACTCTGCCGAACCGCGCCATCAGCGCCCACCGGTGGGGGTCGGGGTCGTCGTCGGACGCGCGGAGTACTCGAGATGGCCGATCACGGCATGCAACCTATTCGATCCCGTCGCTCTTGCGCCGTCCGATTGCCCTGCGCGTCCGGGGTGCCCTCACACGACTCCAGGCGACACGGCACGTTTCGATGGTCGCCAGCGCCAGCCGATGTACAACACCGCGCCGACAACGATCGGCGTCACGTGGGTCAGCAGCCGGTACACCAGCACCCCGGCGAGAGCCGCCGTCGGTGCGACGCCGGCGGCTACCAGTGCGCCGGTGAGGCCGGCTTCAACGACGCCGACGCCGCCGGGCAACGGCACGAACGAGCTGAGGAGACCCACCACGAAGAACACGCGAGCGAACTCCACCGTGCCCAGTTCCGCGCCCACGCCCACTCCTCGCAGCGCCACGAGCAGGATCACAGCGCCGCACGACTGGGCCAACACCGTTCTCGCCAACAATCCACCGGGGCGACGCCCGACCGACCTCAACGCCGTGCGGACTTCGACGAACGACGCCGCCGGATCGTGCCGCTGTGCCGCCGCACTTCTCCGCCCCAGGAGCGACCACGCTCGGGCGACCCATCGTGACACCCACACACCAACCGTTTCGGAGGTCAGAACCACTGCCCAGAACGCGACCGATCCGACGAGCACGATCGCCGCGACCGCGAGCATGACCACATCGGTCGATGTCGCAGGCCGTTGTGTCACATCGAGCCCGAGCACGACGAACGGCAGAGTCCACGTCACGAACGTCGCCGCCACGCCGGACGCGACCACTGCGGATGCGAGGCGGTTGGTCGGGATGTCGGCATCGCGGGCGATCGTCCACCGAAGCCCCGTGCTGACGGGCCCCCCGAGCGGAATGCCCTTGCTCGCCGCGGCGCCCACATCGTGGATCGTGAGCGCCTGAGCGAACGTCGGCATTCCCAGCAGCCGTCGGAAGATGTCGGCGCGTGTCACGCGTTCGATCACGCCGAGCACCACCAGCGACGTCACGGTCACCACCGACATCGAACGCATCTCGGCGAACGCCGACCCGATCGCCGCCCGTTGGAACCACACGGCCGCCGCCAGAACGAGCGCAGCAAGCACGACGAGAGCCGTTCGAGTCTGCTCGATCGAAGGCCGACGGGACACCACAGCGAACGTAGGCGCATCAGAGAGGGGCTGCTCGATCGTGCCAGCGGCTAGTTTCTGCGCAGCGTGACACACACATCGAAGGAGCCCATCATGCGAATCTCCCCACTTCTCGGCCGTCTGGTCGCACCACTTGCAATCGGCGCGCTCGTGCTCGCCGCGTGCGGCAGCGACGATGACTCGTCGGGTGCATCGAACACCGAGGCGCCATCGAACACCGAGGCGCCAGCGGGCACCGAGGCGACAGCGGGCACCGACGCACCAGCGGGAACCGATGCCCCGTCCGCCGATGCGTGTACCTCCACGATCGACGACGGCGTCATCACGATCGCCACCGGCGAGCCCGCGTTCTACCCGTGGGTGATCGACGACGCACCCGAGTCGGGTGAGGGCTTCGAGGCCGCTGTTGCGTACGCCGTGGCCGCCGAAATGGGCTACGACGCCGACTCGGTGGTGTGGGTGCGAACGACCTTCGACGAGGCGATCCAGCCCGGCGCGAAAAACTTCGACATGAACCTCCAGCAGTACTCCATCACCGAGGAGCGCAAGGAGAACATCGACTTCTCGCTGCCGTACTTCACGAGCAACCAGGCAATCGTCGCACTCGAGGGATCACCCGCGGAGGGCGCGACCACGATTGCCGATCTCGTCGACGTGAAGTTCGGCGCGCAGGTCGGCACGACCAGCTTGGACTTCATCAAAGACGTCGTCCAGCCAAGCCAGGAGGTGTTCGTGTACGACGACAACGTCGGCGCGAAGGCGGCGCTCGAAGCCAACCAGATCGACGCCGCCGTGTTCGACCTCCCGACCGCCCTGTTCGTGTCGGGAGTGGAGATCGAGGGCAGCAGCGTGGTCGGCCAATTCCCGGCCGACGCCGGCGGCACCACAGACCAGTTCGGCTTCGTTCTGGAGAAGGACAGCGAACTGACGTCGTGTGTCGACGCCGCGATCACGACCCTCACCGACAACGGCGAACTCGATGCGATCACCCAGGAGTGGCTGGCCGATTTCACCGGCGCTCCGGTGATCACCGTCGAGTGACCCGAACGACCGGAGATTCATGAACGACCGACCGACCCGGCGCGAGCTCTACGAACGGGCTCGACGCCGGCGGTCGAACCTCATCGCTGCGATCAGCACCATCGTGGTCGTCGGTGCGCTGATCATCCTCATCCCCATGTCACCCGGGTGGGACCGCGTCCGCCAATCGTTCTTCGACGGCGACGTGTTCCGCGAGAGCTTCCCGGGCCTACTGCGAGCGTTCTGGCTCGATGTCCAGATCCTGTTGTGGTCCACGCCGCTCATCCTGGTCGTGTCGCTGCTCCTCGCACTCGCTCGCAACACCCGCAGCCCCGCTCTGTTCCCGTTGCGCGCCTTCGCGATCGTCTACATCGACGTGCTTCGGGGTATCCCGGTGATCCTGCTCGTGTTCCTGATCGGCTTCGGGGTACCGGCTCTCGGGTTGTCGCGGGAGTGGGCGAACCCGCTGATCTGGGGCACCGTGACGCTGGTGCTGTCGTACTCGGCGTACACGGCCGAGATCATCCGTGCCGGCATCGACAGCGTGCACGAGAGCCAGCGCGCAGCGGCTCGTTCGCTCGGG
>JBGTEH010000037.1:0-5685 GCA_041747915.1 Ilumatobacteraceae bacterium | reverse complement strand
GGCGGGCATGATCGAGGTCTTCAGGTTGTCGCCGACTCCGTCGCTGAGGCGACTCCAGTTCGACGCCGGCAGGAGGTTGAACTTCACCGCGAACAACCAGATCAGGAAGATGCCCACGATGAAGTTGGGGATCGACAACGCGACTTGAACGGCGGCCGAACTCGTGGAGTCCTGCCACTTCGATTGCTTGTAGGCACCGAGTACGCCGATGGGAATCGCTGCCACCACAGCGATGAAGATCGCCATGAACGCGAGTTGAGCGGTCACCGGCACACGGGCGCTGATGGTGTCGCGCACCGGCTGGTCGGTGATGTAGGACTCGCCGAGGTCACCCGTGACCGCGTCGCCGAGCCAAGCCACGTATCTGACGATGAACGGATCGTCGAGCCGCAGATCCTCGCGAATCTGTTCCTCGACGCCGGGCGAACGAGGGCCGGTGCCCAAGATCGTGTCGACGGGATCCCCGGGGAGCAGCGCAACCATCACGAAGGTCAAGAACGTGACGGCCAACAGAGTGGCGATCAATCGCAGAAGTATGAATGCGATGGTCTTGATCATGATGGTTGCAGCTTCTCCCCGGGGTCCGGCGTGATGAGTTGGTTCAGCGACGGATCAGCTGTTGGACACCCATACCTGGGCCGGCCGCATCACAGCGCTCTGGATACCCACGCCGGCTTCACCGTCGGGCAGTGTCCATGTGGTGAGGCCCTTGACGTTGGGCTGGGTCGCGATCATCTGCGCCGTGTTGCCCGAGTACCACAAGACGCCGGCCTCATTGATGCGCGTCATAATCTTCGAGTAGAGCTCCTTGCGAGTCTCGAAGTCATCGGTGGCGCTGGCTTCCAGAGCCCACTGCTGCATCTCGGGATCGACGAAGTTCGGGAAGTTCGACACCGACACCTCGGGGTCGGCGACGAACGGGTTGACCGCCGCCGAAGGATCGGCCTCGGTACCCCAACGCCAGCAGTGTGCCCTGTGTGTATCGCTGACCGCGTTGTTGATGTGTGTCGGCTGGTCGAACTGCGTCAACGACACGTTGATCAGTTCGGAACCGCTCCACACCTGCTCGAGCACCTGCATGGCGGCGATCAGCGTCGGGTCGGGCGGGCACGACAGCTCGACGTCGATCTTCTCACCCGGTGCCTTGCCGTCGGACCGATTCGGATCGTCGATGTATTCCTGGATCAGCTCGGCACCACCGGTGAAGTCGAACTCGGGATAGGCGTCTGCTGCCTCCTGAGTCCACCATGGGCTGTCGGCCGCGAACCACTGGGTGGACGCCAGCGAGATGCCGGTTCCACCGAGCGCCTCGATCACGCGGTCCTGGTCGTTCATCTTGTTCAGCCCCAGACGCACCCGCTGATCGTCGAACGGCGGTACCTGGGTGTTGTACATCCCACCACCGGTGCTGTTGCCCGCAGCGGTGATGATGTTCAAGTTGCCCCCCGCTTCCTGAGCGTCTCGGATGGTGTTCTGACGCAGCGATTCGATCGCCGTGACCGTGCCCGAGAGCAAGGCGTCGAGACGTGTGCCCTCATCGGGAATCGGCCGGAACGAGATCGAGTCGAGGTACGGCAACTGGTTGCCGGCATCGTCGGAGCGCCAGTAGTTCGGGTTGCGTTCGACAACGGTCTCGTTGTCGATGTCGCGTGACTTGATCACGAACGGCCCCGTTCCGATCGGGTTGGTGCTGTACCCGGTCGGATCAGCAGCAGCGGCCACCGGGTCGAACGGGTATCCGAGCGGCGCGAAGGTGAGCGCAGACGGGAACGCGGAGTTCGGCGCGGACAGCGTGTACTCGACAGTCAGGGGTCCCGTCGCCGCAACGCCGGTGAGACCCTGCGAGGCAATCGTGCCCGATGACTGGGCGCCGGTTTGCTGGATCGGGAACATGTCCGCGATGGTCTGCGCAGTGAGCGGGGTGCCGTTGTGGAACGTGACATCGGGACGCAACGTCATCGTCCACACCGTGAAGTCATCGTTGGGCTCGATGCTCTCGGCCAGGTACGGGGCGTAGCCACCGCTGCCCTGGTTCGACATCAGCGGATCGAAGAGCGAAATCAAGATGTTGTAACACGGCTCGGAGCAGGCGTCCTCCCAGGGACGCAAGCCGGTCGCTTCGGCCTCGAGACCCATCGTGACGGAACCGCCCATGACGGGTGTTTCGGTCTCCTCTGGCGCCGTGGTTTCCTCGGTCGCCGTGGATCCCTCGGTCGCCGTGGTGTCCTCGGTCTCCTCGTCTGGCGCAGTGGTGTCTTCGGTTTGCGCAGTGGTGTCTTCGCTGGCCGTGGTGTCATCGGAGGAGCTGTCGTCGCTCCCGCACGATGCCGCCACGAACGCAAACACCAGTGGAATGGCGAGTGCTGTTACTACCCGTCGCTGTCGCATGGATCCCCCATCTTGTTGATCTGATTGGTATGTGTGGAATGTGGTGAGCCGCTCACGATGCCGACGTCACGGTGCGATTGTCCGCCCCGGACGCCCCCCTCTCGTTCGACGGGCTCTTGCCGAACGGGAACATGGCTTGTCTAGCACACATGACCGATGTCACACAGTCGGGCTGTCGGCCGTCGTTGGAGCTGCCACGGGCGCCCCAACCGGCACCGCGGTCGGTGCCGCTGCGTCGTCGGGCCACGGCTCGATCAACGGGTGGTGACACGCCACGAAGTGGTCCTCGCCGACACGCCTCATGAGCGGTTCTTCTGCCGCGCACACGTCGTCGGCGAGCGGGCACCGCGTACGGAAGCGACACCCCGACGGCGGAGCCAACGGTGAGGGCAACTCACCCTCGATGACGCGCACCTCGCTGACGTCGATGGTGGGGTCGGGAACCGGGCTCGAGCCGAGCAGCAGCTCGGTGTAGGGATGGGCGGGGTGTTCGTAGAGTTCGTCGGCCTCGGAGATCTCGCACATCTTGCCGAGGTACATCACCGCCACGCGGTCGCTGATGTTCTTGACTACGGCGAGGTCGTGGGCGATGAACACCAACGTCAACCCGTACTCGGCTTTGAGATCGGCCAGCAGGTTGAGGATCTGCGCCTGGATCGACACGTCGAGCGCCGATACCGGTTCGTCGCAGATGATCAACTCGGGTCCCGTCACGAGCGCCCGAGCGATCGAGATGCGCTGACACTGCCCGCCCGAGAACTCGTGCGGGCGCTTGTAACGCGCCGGCCCGGGATCGATGCCCACCTTGTCGAGAATGCGGGCGACGATGTTCCACTGCTCGTCGCTGTCCTTCGGACCCCACACGTTGAGAGGTTCGGCGACGACCTCACCGACGATGCGGCGCGGGTTGAGCGACGAGATCGGATCCTGGAAGATCATCTGGAGCTGCGTGCGCCGAGTGCGCATCTTCTTGTGGTCGAGCGCGACGAGGTCTTCGCCGTCGAGCACGACCGAACCTGACGTCGGCCGCGGGAGCTGCAGGACCGCCTTGCCGGTGGTCGACTTCCCACAGCCCGACTCGCCGACGAGCCCGAGCGTCTCGCCGCGAGCCACGTCGAAGCTGATGCCACTGACCGCCTTGACCGATCTTCCTCGGCCCGCCGGGAACTCGACGACGAGGTTCTCGACACGCAGCATCACCTCGTCGGCGGGGCGCAGGTGCGCTGTTCCGGATCCGGCCATCAGACCATCAACTCCTCGGTGGCGCGCAGCTTGCCGATCGCCGCCAGTGCCGGCGGGTACTCCGCGGCGATGTTGGCATCGAGCGCCGCCTGGCCCTCAGGAGTGCCCACCGGGAAATGGCAGGCGAACAGGTGGTCGGCCGAGTCGATCGATCGCAATATCGGCTCCTCGGAGCGACAGATGTCCTGCGCGTATGCACAACGGGGGGAGAACTTGCAGCCCGGCGGAGGGTCGATCAGGTTCGGTGGGCGGCCGGGAATGGCGACGAGCCGCGTGTGCTTGGCCTGGGTGATCTTCGGGATCGACCACAAGAGACCCTGCGTGTACGGGTGGCGAACGTGGGCGAACAACTCGGTGGTCGGAGCCTTCTCGACCGCCTTGCCCGCGTACATCACCATGATGTCGTCGGTGCGCCCCGCGACGACGCCGAGGTCGTGGGTCACGAGCACCATCGCCATCGCGCGGTCGCGCTGTTGTTCGGCGAGCAGGTTGAGGATCTGGTGCTGCACGGTCACATCGAGTGCGGTGGTCGGTTCATCGGCGAACAGCATTCGGGGACCGCACGCCAAGGCGATGGCGATACAAACTCGCTGGCGCATGCCGCCCGACATCTGGTGCGGATAATTGTCGAGACGTTTGCGGGCTTCGGGGATCCGCACCGACTCCAAGAGCGCCACGGCGACCTCGTTGGCCTCCTTGCGCCCCATGTCGAGGTGGTAACGCACGTGCTCGGTCAGCTGACGCCCGATCGTGACGACGGGGTTGAGCGACGTCATCGGGTCCTGGAAGACCATCGCCATCTCCGCTCCCCACAGCACCTTCTTGGCCTTGGCCGACTTGCCGATCATCTGGTCGCCGGCGTACAGCACTGAACCTGTGGTGGTGGCGTTCGCGGACGTGTTGAGACCCATGATCGAGCGAGACAACACGGTCTTGCCCGAGCCCGACTCGCCGACCACACCGAGCGTGTGGCCGCGAAAGAGCTCGAAGGAGACACCGTCGACGGCCTTGACCGCACCGGCGGCGACTGCGAACTGCGTGCGCAGGTCGTCGACGACGAGGAGCGGTTCACCTTCCGTCTCCCGACGAGCTGGCGTGCGCCCGACCCGGATCTCGTTGCTCATGCTTCCCCTTTGCGTCGGCCTGTCTCTGTTGTGGCAGGCGTCACACTACGCAAGGCGCAGGGGGAAGTTCGAACCCATCCGATCGCGAACGGGTTCAGTAGCGGTAATGCTCCGGCTTGAACGGGCCCGCCGGGTCGAGATCGAGGTACTCGGCCTGTTCGTCGCTGAGCACCGTCAGCTTCACGCCGAGAGCGTCGAGATGGAGCCGGGCGACCTTCTCGTCGAGGTGCTTGGGCAGCACGTACACACCCAGCGGGTATGCCGCCGTGTTCTGGTACAGCTCGATCTGGGCGATCACCTGGTTGGTGAACGAACACGACATCACGAAGCTCGGGTGGCCGGTGGCGCACCCGAGGTTCACCAGACGGCCCTCGGCGAGGATGATCACCTGATGGCTCTTGCGCCCGTCGGTCGCCTCGAAGCGCCACACGTCGGTGCCGGGTTTCAATTCGTCACGGGTCGCACCCGAACGGGCAAGGCCCGCCATGTCGATCTCGTTGTCGAAGTGGCCGATGTTGCAGACGATGGCGTTGTGCTTCATCTGCATCATGTGCTCCGCCGTGATGATGTCGGCGTTGCCGGTGGCCGACACGAAGATGTCAGCAGTGGCGACGACGTCGTCGAGCGGCAGCACCTGGATGCCCTCCATCGCGGCCTGAAGCGCGTTGATGGGGTCGATCTCGGTGACGATGACGCGGGCGCCCTGGCCCTGCAGCGACTGCACGCAGCCCTTGCCCACGTCGCCGTAGCCGCACACGACTGCGGTCTTGCCGCCGATCATCACGTCGGTGGCCCGCGAGATCGAGTCGACCAGCGAATGACGACAGCCGTACAGGTTGTCGAACTTCGACTTGGTCACAGAGTCGTTGACGTTGATCGCCGGGAAGAGCAACTCGTTCTCGGCCATCATCTTGTAGAGGCGCTTGACACC
>JBGTEH010000036.1:0-2607 GCA_041747915.1 Ilumatobacteraceae bacterium | reverse complement strand
CGGCCCCGATGCTGCGTCACGTAATGCCGGTCGCAGCGGATCCTTCGATGAGCCGGACCTCGGTCTCGACCTGAGCCGGGCAGAAACAGCAGTGTCGAGAGGCAACGACTAACGAAATTACAAACACCACTCCTGGAGTGTCGCTCAGGGGTCGAGAACATCCGGTTCCCCGTTTAGAAAGGCTGCTGAGATCGTCAGCGGAACGTGAAGCCGGTCCCCGGGCGGTCCGGGACGACGAGTTGCCCGTCGACGAGTTCGACCGACTCGGCGAACAGTGGAGCGAACCAGTCGACGTGCTCGACCGAGATGCAGTTGGGCGTGGCGGCGGCGACGCACAGGCTGTGTTCGGTGAAGAAGTGGGATGACACGGGCGTGTCGTCAGCAGCGGCCTGGGCCGCGGACCGTCTGAACTCGGTATAGCCGCCGACTCGTTGGAGATCGGGCATGACGATGTCGGCGGCGCGCTGGTCCAGCAGATGCTTGATGCCCCGGCTCGTGTATTCCGTTTCGCCCGTCGCGATCGGGATGTCCAGCGCGGCGCGGACCTCGGCGCACCCGCGTACGTCGTGGACGGCAACGGGTTCTTCGAACCAGGTGATGTCGAAGGCGTCGAGTCGGCGACCGAGGCGGATGGCTTCCTTCGGAACGAACTTCTGGTTCGCGTCGATCAGCAGTCGGACGTCGTCGCCGATCGCCGACCGGACGGCCCGGACGCGTTCGATGTCGGCGGTCGCGGTGTCGTTGCCGATCCTCAGCTTGACGGCGGTGAAGCCCTGCTCGACGAAGGAGATCGCTTCCTCGGCGATGTCCGGGAGGGACGCGTCGAGCCAGAGGCCGGAGCTGGCGTAGGTGTCGACCGAGTCACGGCACGCTCCGAAGACCTTGCTCAACGGAAGGTCGGCGGCGCGGCCGACGATGTCCCAGCAGGCGACGTCGAGCGACGACATCGCGGCGATCGTGACGCCGGCGTGGCCGGTCGGGTTGACCTCCTTCCACAGGTCGCTCCAGATGGCACCGGTGTCGTGTGGGTCGCGTCCGACGATCAGTTCGCCGAGACCGCGGATCATCTCGTCGAACGCTTCAAGCCTGGCGCCGTTGATCGTGAAGACGAATGACTCACCCGCGATGCCGTCGTCGGTGCGCAGTGTGACGAGGACGCAACCGACCGAACGGATGGCGTGGATCGCCGTGCCGATCGGGCGCGGAAGCGGCAGGTCGACCAGCCGGGTTTCGACCGCGACGATCCTCACGGGACGATCTTCACGGGGTGACCGATGGTTTCACGAGACGATCATTGGCGGTACGACGGGTCCTGCTGGTCGAGCAGGCGCAGTAGCGCAGGCCACTCGTGCTTGCCGAGTGGGAAGTGGTCGTACTGACGCTTCGAGAGTTCCCAGATGTCGGTCGGGCCGGGGTCGACGTCGAGGCCGCTGCCGTGCGCCTTGAGCAGCGTTCGACATCCGCGGATCAGGTAGTGCATCACCATGAACGCCTCGCCTGGAGTCTCGCCGACGGTGAGGAAGCCGTGATTGCGCATGATCAGCGCCCGGTTGCCGTCTATGTTCTTGGCCAGTCGTTCGCGTTCTTCGAGGGTCAGCGAGAGGCCCTCCCAGTCGTGGTAGCCGATCTCGCCGTACAGCATCGACGTGTCTTGCACGAGGTGCTCGAAGCCGTTCCTCAGCGCGGTGACGGCGAGCGCGTCGGGCACGTGCGCGTGGAACACGACCTTCCACTTCGGGAAGTCGTTGTGGATCGCGGAGTGGATCACGAACCCGGCGGTGTTCACATCGGCGGGCCCCTCCAGCACGGTGCCGTCGGAGTCGACCTTGATCAGGTTCGATGCGGTCACCTCGTTGTAGAGCAGCCCGAACTTGTTGAGGAAGAAGTCGTGATCCGAACCCGGAACCCGCATCGTGATGTGGTTCCAGACGAGGTCGTCGTAGCCGAAGTGTGCGGCGAGTCGATACATCGCGGCGAGGTCGATGCGCGCCTGCCACTCGTCGCCGGTGAAGCTTCCGGCGTTCGCCGACGCGAAGTCGTCGGCGGTCACTTCTCGATTGCCGGTCATGTTGTCGCTCCGTTCGATTGTTCGTGAAGGATGAGTGCGTTGTCGCGTTCGATCCGCTGCATCGCCATGAGGTGTGGTGCACCAAAACCGAACTCGTCCTCGGCAGCAGCGTAGAGCCGACCGACATCGGCGGTGAACGCAAGGGTGGCGCCGACCTGTTCGGCGAGTCCGAGTGCGAGTCGGAGGTCCTTCGCAGCGAGGCCGAGGTCGAACGTGTCGTCGTAGCCACCGTTCAACAACTCCGGTCCGTACCGCTCGGCCACGTAACTGTGACCCGTGCTGTGCTGGATGATGTCGAGCATCTTCGCTGGATCGACGCCACCCTTGACGCCGAGCACGAGGGCTTCGGTGAGGCACACCGAGTTGAGGTAGCAGAGCATCACCTGGGAGATCTTCGCGACGTACCCGGCCCCGCGTGGCCCGAGGAGGTCGTAGCGGTCGCCGAGCGCAGCGAAGACGGGAACGCATCGCGCGTGCACGTCGGCATCGCCGCCGACGAGCAGCAGCAGTGTGCCCGCCTCGGCCCCTTCGGCGCCGCC
>JBGTEH010000035.1:0-3573 GCA_041747915.1 Ilumatobacteraceae bacterium | reverse complement strand
GGGGTTTAAGCCCCCCGCGTCTGCCAGTTTCGCCACCCGGGCGGTTCGGTCCGACATTACGCCGTCCGACTCCCTTTCGTGCCGGGATGCATGGAGTGGGCGACCGGATGCTCCCGTACACGGACAACCGACGTCAGCTCTGTACGCCGGCCCGACTGCGTCGGTCACCCGAACACTCGACGAGGTCACCGGCGGTGCAGCGCCACCCTCCCAATTCCCGCGCCGCCGGCGCGTCGACCGCGACACGGCATCGCACCGTCAGTGGATGACGGTTCCGAGCGTGCCGCAACAACCCATGCGGCGAACATCGGGGTGGAGCGAGTGTGATCTCACAGCGGATTCGCGCAGGCGTTTGATTGCAGCGTGCCGGTCACCCGACTGGAGCGATGCGACCTGCGTCCTCGAATGCTGTACGTCCTGTGAAGGATCACCATCCAGGATTTCGTTCCATCGGCTCGGTCGGTCATCGAGGAGGCGCACGGCCGCTGAGTACAGGGGGTCCAACGCTCGGACGCCGTCGGTCGCGACGGCTTGCTTCCAGAACGTGAAGCCCTCGACGGCGAGGTCGCGGCGATCCATGGCGGCACCGGGCGCGTCGGCGGTGGTGAGTCCGGTGGCCGGAAGGTCGGCCGCTGAGCGGTAGCGGTCCATGTCGGCGAGCAATGACGCCTCGAAGGCCAGGATCATGTCGCCCGCCTCGGGCAGCCCGGCGTTCGACATCAGCACGTAGAGCTCGAGTCGACCGTCGAGGTTGACCAATCGGTGAACGGTGCCCGGCGAGAACCATACGATCGTGCCAGCCGTCAGCGGAGACTCGGCGTAGCCCTCGCCCGACAGCGTCTGCACCATGCCTTCCCCGGCGATCACCATGTACGCCTCGGTGCACACCGTGTGGAAATGCGGCGACCCGCCGGCGAGCCCGTCGGGCCCGATGGTGTCGTACACCTGCACGTGACTGACCGACGTTCCACCCGGCAACGGCACCCCGAATCGAGCCCCCGGCGTCGGAGGAGTCAGTGAAATCGGCACCGCCACTTCACTGCCCCCTTTCCGTTTGCGGCGCACTTTCGGTGATCCGGTCCACCCGAATCGCGCCGCAAACGGGGGGAACGGGAACGGGAGGGAGGGCGAGGGGTTTCATGCGGCGCCGTCGGGTTGCCAGGACGGGCGGGCGGGGTGGTCTTCGGGCAGCGGGAGGGTCTCGACCGATCCGGTGCGGGCGGAGTGGTACCAGGCGGTCACCAACTCGAGCGACGCCTGGGCATCGCCGACGGTGACCGGGAACTCGCCGCCCGAGCCGAGGGCGTCGACGAACCCCTGGAACTGTCCGGTGTACAGCGTGCCCGACGGCGCCAGGTCGGCCCACACCTGTTCGGCCTCCTGCGCGAATGCCGACCGCCGGAAGTCGAAGTTCCACGGCCCCGCCGCCGGGTCGTACGCCTCGCTCGACGACGTGATCGTCACGTTGTCGAAGTGCCACACGAGCTGCGACGACTCGCCCGCGGCGCCGAGCGTCACGTTCATCGTGATCAACGCTCCGTCCGCGGTTCGCCCGATCGCCACCGCGCAGTCCTCGGTCTGCACATCGTTGACTCGGGTCGTCGCCATCGCTCGCAATTCGACGAGCGGCCCGGCCATCCAGGTGAGCAGGTCGTGGTTGTGGATCGCGTGGCTCAACACGCATCCGCCGCGCTCGCCGGGCCACGTGCCGCGCCATGGCGCCTCGGCGTAGTAGCCCTTGCCGCGCCGCCACCACGTCGAGGCCGACGCCGTGAACAGCCGCCCGGTGATGCCAGCATCGATGAGCGCCCGAGCCCGAGCAGCACCGTCGCCGAAGCGGTACTGGAAGATCGGCATGAACCGTGCGCCGGATGTCGGGGCAGCACGATCGACGGCCAACGCGAGACGGTCGCAGGCCGCCACCGAATCGACCAACGGCTTCTCGCAGATCACGTGCTTGCCGGCGTCGAGGCAGCGGACGATCTGCTCTTCGTGCATCGACGGCGGAGTGCACAGATCGATCACGTCCACGTCGTGAGGCGAGTCTGCAGCGAGCAGCTCGTCGAGCGAGGCGACGCCGCGGATCCCCCAGTCGGCCTCGCCCGTCGTGCGCTTGGCATCGTCGAGTTCCGCGAACACGGTCGCCGACGCACCGTCGACGGCCAACCAGCTCAGCAGGTGGCTCTGGCCGATCCCCATGCCGACCACGGCGACACGCAAGTCCCTCATGGCGTCGATCCTTCCAGGCCCCAGCCTCCTGCAACGGCTTGGGCCCGAAGGCATACGTCGGTGACGTCGATGGCGTGCTGCTGGGTCATCAGCCGCTCGCCGCCGTCGGCGATGTCGGCGATCAGCTGCTCTCCCCACTGCACGACGACACCGGAGATGTCGACGCGACGCGTGCCCTCGCCATCGACGACGATGAGGTGCTCGGCACCCTCGGCTCCTGCGATGTCGACGTTGGCGCGAGCCTCGATCGTTCCGTCGACACCGACGATCGTGAGCCGGCAATCGCCCCACGTGCCGAGGCCCTTCGCCGTGAGGTAGTCGAGGCGATGATCGCTCACGACGCCGGGCGCGGCGAGCGTCATCGAGCCGATGTCCTGCATGGCGGGATGGTCGGGTGACGCGACGTTGCCGACAGCTGCCACCACCACGGTGACGTCCGCTGCGGTGAGGTCGGTGATCGACAGGAACTGGTCGACCTGGTGCGATCCGATGTCGACGAGGATGCCACCAGTCGCCACAGGATCCCAGAACCAGGCCGGTCGACGCTTCGCCCACATCGTGTGCGGGCCCGCGCCGATGACATGGACGATCCGGCCGACCGCACCCGCTCGGGCCAGGCGGACGGCCTCGGCGATCGCCCGGTTCTCGTAGCGCTCGGTGAACAGCACCGTCCACGGCCGCCCCGGCTTGCCCGCTACGGCGGCGCGGATCGCGTCGAGTTGATCCATCGTGGTGAGGCCCGGCTTGTCGGTCACGACGTGCTTGCCGGCCGCGATCGCGGCGAGGGCGATGTCGGCGCGCCGGCTGGGGATGGCTGCGGTGACGATCAGGTCGATCGTGTCGTCAGCGAGCATCTCGTCGAAGGCGGTGGCACGCGATTCGGTCTGCCATCCCTCATACGCCTCGAGCCAACCACCGTGGGCAACGTGACACGCCGCCTCGGCGCCGGCGTTCACCAACCGGTCGACGATCTCGAACACATGGTTGTGATCCAACCCGTTGATTCCCATCCGCACACTCATCGCCCCACCCCGTTCACGAGACGTCCCGGGTCATGGTGTCGAAATCGCACGACCAGGTCGAGTTTGCGGCGGTCAGGTTGTACTGGCGCGAGAGGTGCTCGATGCCGCCCCACGGCGATTCGTGGCGACGGAAGTCGCTCAACGGTTGTTCCTCGCCCTCGACGAAGAATGGACCGGTGCTCGAGAAGTCGACGATGCCGGCCGACGGCGATGTCCACGACACGGTGAAGCCGCTGTCGTCGCGCACGACCGACGGCTCGCCGCTCGTCAGCGCAGTGATGAAGTCGTCCAGCGATCCGCCGTCGTCGCTGCCGATCTCCAC
>JBGTEH010000034.1:0-2679 GCA_041747915.1 Ilumatobacteraceae bacterium | reverse complement strand
CGCCCGTCCCCGCGGTCGCATGGGTCCGGGTGCGGCCGGCGGGGAGGGCGGCGTCCAGTTGCCGACCAGGGGGTCGCCGGCAACCCGGGGAGCAGCAGCGGTCGGCACGACCGCAGCCATCGGAGGTCCGGTAGGGGGCAGTGTGGGAGGCGTGAGTGGCATGTCCATTGACGACCATCGTGGGCCGACCGAGCAAGAGCGCGGTGAGAGCGCGGTGAGAAAGCGGTGATCGGCCGATGACTCTGGCAGAACCCTCCGGTCGACGCCTCCGACCGCGTCGGGTACGGTCTACTCGTCGCTGCTCGAACGGCAGCGTTGGGACCAGGGGATCAAGATGCAGGATCTGCGCGGCGCCACCGCCATCGTCACGGGAGCCTCACGGGGAATCGGCGTGTACCTCGCCAGAGCCCTCGCGAATGAAGGCGTGAACGTCTCGCTCGCAGCGAGATCCGAGGTCGAACTGGGAGCGGTGCGCGCAGAGATCGAGGCGCTCGGCGTCACTGCGATCGCGACGGTCTGCGACGTCGTCGATCGAGAGGACCGCGCCCGGCTCATCGAGCGAACGGAATCCGAACTCGGCCCGGTCGACATCCTCGTCAACAACGCCGGCATCGAACGGGTCCGCCGGTTCGAAACCGCTCCCGACTCCGACTTCAGCGAGACCCTGGCGATCAACCTCGAAGCACCAATCCTGCTGACTCGCGCGGTCGTGCCGGGCATGCTCGCACGCGGGCGCGGCCACGTGGTCAACATCGCGTCGGGGGCCGGCAAGGTCGGCGTTGCATACGGCACCTCGTACTGCGCGAGCAAGCACGGCCTCGTCGGTTTCACCCATGCGCTGCGCGCGGAGTACGAGAAGTCGCCGCTGGGATTCTCGGTGGTGTGTCCCGGCTTCGTGACCGATGCAGGCATGTACGACCGGTGGGAACAGATGGGCATCCGTGCACCGAGGATCGCCGGAAGCTCGACGCCGGAAAAGGTGGCGGCGGTGACCATCGCCTGCATCAAGAAGAACCGGGCCGAAGCCGTCGTCAACACGCCGCCGCTGCGGCCTCTGATCGTGCTTGCCAACATGCTTCCGTCGATCACACCGCGGCTGTTGCGAACGTTCGGATACACCAAGGCGTTCGAGCAGGTGATCGCTGCCGAGAGCGAGTAGCGATCCAACGGCCGGTCAGTTCGGCAGCTGCGGGTCTCCGAGTTTCACGATGGTCTGCGGGACGAATTCGATCACCACATCGGCCGGGTCGATGCCAGCGCCCGTCAATGCGTCTGCGTACGTCGACGTCTCCGGAATCGGTGGTGTGCCGATCACCCGCACCGCCACGTCGGTCCCCGTGGTGACGACCTCGAGTACCTCCCATCCGACCGAGCGCGCCCACACCTCGGTGATCGCGCGTACCTTCGCCTCCTCGCTGCGGTCGTTGGCGATGCGGCGCGACGATGTCGCCAGCGGTATCCCGATGACGAGGAAGAAGGCGACGATCACAAGCACTGCGTTGCGTCGGTTGACCGCCCGCTTCGCCTCGGACGCCGCGAGCGGCACCATCTGATACACCCGGTACAACGCCATCACGATGATGCCGCTGGTGAGAATCGACGCGACGTTGGTGCCGAAGAGTACGAGTGCACCGAACGACTGGTCGGGCGCTCCCGACTCCAACGTCAGCCCGACCACCGACAATGGCGGCACGAGCGAAATGGCGATCGCCACGCCGGGCAACGTGTCGGAGATGTCTCGCCGCACCAGTGCAACTGAGCCGACCACCCCGGTCGCAAGCGCCGCGACGAGATCGATCAGCTTCGGATTGACACGGCTGGCGACCTGCGAATTGGTTGCCGCGACCACTGGATTCTCGATGAACACACCGAGGACGTAGCCAATGGCGATCGCTGTCGCGGCCCCGGCGAGCACGAGCCCGATCGACCGGAGGAGATTCGCACGGTCGCCGAGGACGACGCCGAGCATGGTGCCGAGGATCGGGGTCATCAGCGGTGCGACGATCATCGCCCCGATCACCGTGGCGGTCGAGTCGCCGACGACTCCGGCCGCGGCGATGATCGACGACAGGACCAGCAGGATCCAGAATCGGCTGAGCTTGCGTGGCGCGTCCTCACCGTCGAAGAACACCGCCTCGCGCATGTGGCCGATGTCGTCGACGGCGATACTCGGCACGTCGGCGAACAGTAGTGATCACCGCCCCCGAACATTGCGATTGGTCTCAGGGCTCCGAGTGAGACCCCACTCACGACCCGATCGGCAGTCAGAGGCGGAGGCCGCCGTAGGGGACGCCGGCGAGATGGGCCATCTCGCGATCGAACGTCGTGAGGTCGTCGATCGTGAACTGATCGAGCCGGTCGTGCCCGCAGGCCCTTGCGAGAATCGTCATGTGGTGAACGCTCGTGGCGAGGAACTGGGCGAGGCGACGAGCCGACTCGGCCACGACAAGTCGCGAACGCAAGCCCGGCTTCTGTGTGGCGATGCCGACCGGGCAGTTGTCGGTGTTGCACGCCCGCATGCCCAGGCAGCCGATCGCCTGAATCGCCGAGTTGCCGATGGCGACTGCGTCGGCGCCGAGCGCCAGAGCCTTCGCGAAGTCGGCCGGCGTGCGCAATCCACCGGTGATCACGAGCGTGATGTCGCCGCGCCCGAGTTGGTCGAGGTGGCGGCGCGCCCGC
>JBGTEH010000033.1:0-6888 GCA_041747915.1 Ilumatobacteraceae bacterium | reverse complement strand
CGCCGAGGGGCTCAACGTGCTCGCCAAGGCCAACATCGGCGCCGTCGAGCATGCAGTCGACGCCGAGACTGCGCCGCTCGATGCTGCGCAGTACTACCGCTACGACCTCGACCTCGCCCGGATCACCGAGGTGTGGCGGCGGGGGTCGGTGATCAGTTCGTGGCTACTCGACCTCACCGCCGAAGCATTCCACGCCGACCCCGCCCTCGATGCGTACGCCGGGGTGGTGAGCGACTCGGGCGAAGGGCGCTGGACCGTGAACGCGGCAATCGACGAGGGCGTTCCCGTGCCGGTGCTGTCGGCCGCCCTCTACCAACGGTTCTCGTCGCGGGGTCGGTCCGACATCGCCGACCAGGTGCTGTCGGCGATGCGCGCCGGCTTCGGGGGCCACATCGAGACGAGGGACCAGACGCGATGACCGACAAGCCCGCGCCAACCGACAGGTCCACGACGAGCGATCAGACCAGGATGATGACCGGCCACGTCGCATCGGCGGCGATGCAGACGACCCAACCGAAAGCCGACGCTCTCGTACTGTTCGGCGCCACCGGCGACCTCGCCGTGCGCAAGCTCTTCCCAGCTCTGTACCGGCTCGAGCGCTCCGGCGTACTCGACGTGCCGGTGATCGGCGTGGCGCGCAGCGACTGGACCGACGACGACTTCCGCACCCACGCCCGCGAGTCGATCGCGGAACACATCGACGACCCCGATCCGTCGGTCGTCGACTCGCTGTGCGAACGCCTCGATCTGGTGCAGGGCGACTACGCCGACGAAGCAACATGGAACCAACTCTGCGCCACGCTCGACCGCCACGACTCGTCGGTAGCGGTGTTCTACATGGCCATCCCTCCCGCCATGTTCCCGATGGTCGCCACCGAACTCGCGTCGGTCGGCTTGAACCAGCGTGGGCGCATCGTCGTGGAGAAACCGTTCGGCCGTGACCTGCAATCGGCGATCGATCTGAACAAGACGCTGCACGAGATCTTCCCCGAGGACCACATCTTCCGCATCGACCACTACCTCGGTAAGGAGGCCGTCGAGGACCTGCTCGTCTTCCGCTTCGCCAACACGCTGCTCGAACCCGTGTGGAACCGCAACTACGTACGCAGTGTGCAGGTCACCATGTCCGAGACGCTCGACGTCGAGGGTCGCGGCTCGTTCTACGAAGGGGTGGGCGCGATCCGCGACGTGATGCAGAACCACATGCTGCAGGTGGTCTCGCTGCTCGCAATGGAGCCTCCTGCGGGCGCCGACTCGGGCTACCTGCAGGACGAGAAGGCCAAGGTGATCGCCGCCATGCGACCAATCGACACCGAGGCGCTGGTGCGCGGCCAGTACGTGGGCTACCGCGACGAGCCGGGCGTCGAGGCGGACTCGAATGTGGAGACGTTCGCGGCCGTGCGCCTCGAGATCGATTCGTGGCGATGGGCGGGGGTGCCGTGGTACATCCGCGTCGGCAAAGCGATGAAGCAGAGCGCAACCGAAGCGGTCATCGAGTTGCGCGAGCCGCCACGGATGTTGTTCGACGAATCAGGTGGTCCACCGCCCGGACGCAATCTCATCCGCCTGCGGCTCGGTAAGAACGACGGTGTGACGTTCGCGCTCCAGGCCAAGACTCCCGGACCGGATCTCGACAGCCAGGAGGTCGACGTCGACGTCGACTTCGCCGCCGCGCTCGGTGAGCGCCAGGACGCGTACGAGCGCCTGATCGGCGACGCCCTCATCGGCTCGTTGCGTCGATTCGCCCGCCAGGACATCGTCGAGGGCACGTGGCGCGTGGTTCAACCCGCGCTCGACGACCCCGGCGACGTGGTGCCCTACTTCCGTGGATCGTGGGGCCCCGCCGACGCCGACGACATCCTCCTCAACGGCGACCATTGGTTCGACCCCACCTGACTCGCGAGTCGATCACTGACGCCCCATGTGGATTCCGATCACGCTCGCGGCGGCGACCTTTCAGATCCTGCGGACGTCGCGACAGCACCAACTGCGTTCGGTGTTGTCGGTCAACGGTGCCGGGTTCGTGCGCTACGCCTATGGCTTCCCGCTCGCGCTCATCGTTGCGATCGTCACGTTCGCTCTGGTCGGTGAGCCCGTTCCATCGATCCCGCTGCGCTTCTGGCCGATCATCACCGGCGCCGGCATCGCCCAGATCCTCGGCACGGTCGCCCTCCTGCGAGCATTCGACCTGCGCGATTTCGCCATCGGCACGGTCTATGGCAAGACCGAGGTCATCCTCGTCGCGGTCGTCAGTGCCGTCGCCCTCGGCGAGCCACTGCGGCCGCTCGGCTGGGTCGCTGCGTTGATCTGCATGGCGGGAGTTGCGTGGCTCGCCGCGCCGACTCGGCTTCTCGACATCCTCGGCAACGCCCGCGACCCTGGTGCGCTGATGGGGGTCCTCGCGGCCGCCGGCTTCGCTGTTGCGGCCGTTGGAATCCGCGGTGCTTCGACATCGCTCGACGGCGCCACGTGGAATCGGGCACTCCTGACACTCACCGTCATGCTCGGCATCCAGACACTGGTCAACGGAACCCAGCTCCTCGTGACCGATCGTGGCGAACTCCCACGGGTCGCCACCGCGTGGCGACCCGCCCTCCCGGTAGGAGTGCTCAGCCTCTGCGGTTCGATCGGCTGGGCGGTCGCAGTGACGCTGACCAATGCAGCCAAAGTTCGTACGCTCGGCCAGATCGAGATCGTGATCGCCTTCGCCATCTCGGCCCGCGTCCTCCACGAACGCCACACGCGCTCCGAGTACGCCGCCAGTGCACTGGTGCTCCTCGGTGTCGTCGGCGTGGTCGCGTTCGGCTGAGTTCGCCCGTCGAGCGAGCGACGGTGCGCCGGTAGTCTTCGTCCATGCGCGGATTGGTGGTGCCGGAAGCGACAGAAGACTTCACAGCCGACCCCGTCGAGTTGTTCTTCGATCTGGCATTCGTGTTCGCCTTCTCGCAGTTGGTCGGGCTACTCCTGGCTGATCCGAGTTGGAACGCCGTCGGCGACGCCACGCTGATCTTCCTGCTGCTCTGGCTGCCGTGGACCCAGTTCGCGTGGTCGGCCAACGCGGTGCCTGGCAACTCGCGCACGGTCAGGTTGCTGTTCCTGGTTGCCACTGCGGCGAGCGTGCCGATGGCGGCATCAGTGCAATCCGCCTTCGATCAGAGTGGCGCGCTGTTCGCTGTGCCTGTCGCCATCATCTTCCTGACCGGCCTTGCGTTGATGGTCGTGGGCCTCGAGAACGGGACCGAGGTGTACCGGTCAGCGCTTCGCTACGGCGGACCGAATCTCGTCGCCATGACCGTGATCGTCGTGGGTGGATTCCTCGACGGCGATGCCCGCGTCGTGGCCTGGATCGTCGGAGTGCTGATCGTGATCTACTCCACGATCAGGGCCGGAGGTGGCGAATGGATCATTCGGGCCGGACACTTCGCCGAACGCCACGGGTTGATCATCATTGTTGCGTTGGGTGAGGTGATCGTCGCGCTCGGCAACTCGCTCGTTGCTCCGCTCGAAGGCGAGGGCGGATTCTCAGCGGGCTCGGTGACCGCACTCGTGGCCGCCGGAGTGTTCGCTGGACTGCTGTGGTGGGCGTACTTCGATCGGGTGCAACCAGCCTTCGAGCATCGCGCCGAGGAGACTGGTGCGGCCGAGCGGGGCCGCTTTGCTCGCGATGTCTACACCTATGCCCACGCTCCGATCGTCGCCGGCATCATCCTGTCGGCGGTGGCCATGGAGGAGATGGCGCTGCACCCGACCGACCCGTTGCCGACCGCGTACCGAGCAATGGGCGCAGCCGGGCTCGCGTTGTACTTCGGCGGTGTCGGCATCGGGGTGTACCGGGCGTTCGGCGCCGTGGCGCGCGAACGGCTCGTTGCCGTTCTGGCAATCTTCGTCCTGATGGCGGCAGGTTCCGATGTGGACGGAGTCGTGTTGCTGGTCGGCATCGACCTCATCATCCTCGCCACGCTGTTCGTGGAACACCTTCGCATCGAGGGCAGCCGCACGAAGCCTGGCGACCGGACCGTGCACCGCGACCACTCAGTCGACGGCGCTCGGGTCGTCGACGACGCTGCGCAGTAACCACTGGAACAGCCGCCAGCCGGTCGGCGCCGGCGACAGCGTCTCAGCCGCGATCGCGGCAGAGGCATCGGAGATCGCCACGCCGTTGGGTGCCTTCACGTGCACTTCGGCGACCCGCTCGGCCATCACGAACCATCCAACCGCCTCCTCGACGGAACCTCCGGCCGTCAGGAAACCGTGATTGCGCAGGATGCACAGTTTCGCATCGCCGAGCGCCTCGGCGATCCGTTTTCCACCGTCGTAGGAGAGGACTTCGACCTCCTCGTCGTCGAACAGGGCCTGGTCGAACACGAAGGCGCACGACTCCTGGCTGAGCGCACGGAAGGGTTGGACGTTCGCCGACCACGGGGTGCCGAACGACGTGTGCGTGTGTGCTGCGCTGACCACGTCGGGCCGTGCCGCGAGGACCGGTGCGTGGATGTTGTAACCGGCGGTGTTGACAGCCCCGGTCGGATTGCCGTCGGCGTCGACGACGCGCCCGTCGGGGCCGACGAGGACGAGGCCACCGACGGTCGCCCGGGCGAACGGGATCCCCCAATCGAGCAACCAGAAATGATCGGTCAGGATCGGATCGCGCGCCGACACGTGGCCGTCGCCGAGCTGACCCCAACGCAGCGCGCCGAAGATCCGGTAGCCGAGCGCGCACATGCGCTTGCGGTGGTCTCGTTCGGCCTCCGGGCTGCGCACAGC
Source organism: Ilumatobacteraceae bacterium (assembly GCA_041747915.1). Classification (GTDB taxonomy): domain Bacteria; phylum Actinomycetota; class Acidimicrobiia; order Acidimicrobiales; family Ilumatobacteraceae; genus Sva-07. The sequence continues at coordinate 2,124 of JBGTEH010000033.1, read as the reverse complement.
GTCGAATGCAGCCACGCCCGGAAAGATCGGATACGGCGAATGGATCATCCCCCGATCGTAGATCCCGGCGACCCACTCCGTTCCCAACCCGTTCGTGGTGCGAATTGTGTGACCCGGCTCACCCGGATCGCGCCGCAAACGGGTTGGGGGTCGGGAGCGGCGGCGCAACCGGCGATTCACTCCGTTCGTGGTGCGAATTGTGTGACCCCGCTCACCCGGATCGCGCCGCAAACATCCCGCTGAAGGGGATTTTCAGGGGGCGGGGAAGCCGCGGCGGGGCACGACGATCACGGTGCCGTCGTCGGGGTCGACGTCGACCGTGACACAGACGTGGAACACATCGCCGAGGCGATCTGCGGTCAGCACCTCCGCGGCGGCACCACGCGCCACCACCGCGCCGCCGTCGAGCAGAACCAGGCGGTCGGTATAGGTACCCGCCAGCGTCAGGTCGTGCATTGCGGACAACACAGTGATCGACTGCTGCTCGCGCAGCTCGGTGACCAACTCGAGCGCCTGCTGTTGGTGCCCGATGTCGAGTGCGGAGGTCGGCTCGTCGAGCAGCAGCACGGGCGCCTGCTGCGCGAGCGCCCTGGCCAGCACCACTCGCTGGCGCTCGCCCCCGCTCAGCGCACCGAGCATCCGGCCGGCGAACGAGCCCAACCGGAGACGGTCGATCACGTCGCTCGCGATGTCGCGATCGTGGCCGGTCTCCGCGCCGAAGTAGCTGATGTACGGAGTGCGGCCCAACAGCACGTAGTCGAACACGCTCATGTCGTTGGGGATCAACGGATCCTGTGCCACGTACGCAACCAACTGTGCACGTTCCCGCGGCGCCAGACCGCCGAGATCGACGCCGTCGACCGAGACCACTCCGCTGCTCGAGGTCAAACCGGCCGCGGCCCGCAGCAGTGACGACTTGCCGGCGCCGTTGGGGCCGATGACGCCCACCCACTCCCCCGAGCCGACCACCTCGTCGAAGGCCAGCAGCGCCTGTCGCTTGCCGTACGACACGGCCACTCCGGCGAAGCCGAGCGAACTCATGCCACCACTCGCCGTGTGCGCAGTAGGTAGATGAAGAACGGTGCCCCGATCAGGGCGGTGAGCACGCCGATGGGCGTCTCGGCAGGGCTCGAGATCGTTCTGCTCAACACGTCGGCGAGGATCAGGAACGCAGCGCCGAGCATCAACGACAACGGCAGAAGTCGCCGGTAGCCGGCCCCGGCGACCAAACGGATCACGTGCGGAACCACCAGCCCGACGAAGCCGATCAGACCGCTGACCGACACGACCGCCGCGGTGCCGAGCGTCGCCGCGACCACGATGACGAGCCGCGTTCGCGCCACCGACACGCCGAGCGTCGCAGCCTCCACATCGCCGACTCGGAACACGTCGAGATGGCGACGGTGCAGCATCAACACGATGCAACTCACCACCACGTAGGGGGTCACCAACCGAACGTCGGTCCACGTCGCGTCCGACAGGCGCCCGAGGATCCACTGGAAGACCTCGCGCACGAGCTCGAGGTTGCGCTGCAGGATCAGGGTCTGCAGAGCCGTGGCGAACGACACCACCGCAACTCCGGCAAGCACGAGTGTCACCCCCGAACGCGTCCCGCCGAACGACGAGCCGACTGCGTAGGTCACCGCCACCGTGAGGATCGCGACGACGAACGCGGCTGTCGGCACGGGATCGATCGGCCAGTTGGCGGTAGCGCCGCGGCCGTACGTCAGCGCAAGGGTCGCCCCCAGCCCGGCACCCGCGGCGGTGCCGAGCAAGTAGGGGTCGACCAGCGGATTGCGAAACACACCCTGATAGCTCGCGCCGGCGATCGACAGCATGCCGCCGACCAGACCGCCCAGAATCACGCGCGGCATCCGGATGCGCCACACGATGTTCCACTCGGCATCGGTGACACCGGAGTCGATGGCGATCAACGGCAATCGGTCGATCAGCTCGGGCGCAACCCGCCACCACGATGGCCCGGCAGGACCGATCGACGCGCCGATCAGCACCGCTGCCACGAGCACCGTTGCACTCCCGGCGTACCACGCCGCGTTGCCGGCGGTCGCGGCCCCGGCAGCGGCCGGGAGCTGATCGACCTCGCCCGTCACCCGCTCGGTCCGA
>JBGTEH010000032.1:0-6977 GCA_041747915.1 Ilumatobacteraceae bacterium | reverse complement strand
TCGCGTGTGGCGCGTCGAGATCTCTGCTCCGGTCGAAGCCTCGACCGTCGTGGGCGAGTTCGCGATCGCGGAGCCCGGCGGACGCCGGCTGCGACCGGCCGATCGACAGGTCGCCATCGGACCGGAGGGCGGTTGGACGCCGGCGGAGGTGGCATCTGGGCGAGACGTCGTGTCGCTGGGGTCGACGATTCTGCGCACGGAGACGGCTGTCGCGGCAGTTTGCGCACTCTGCGTGACATTCGAACGCTGACCGTCTATGCTGGCCGAGTTACCCCCGGGTAACGTGCCGGGCGGTCGGCAGGCGGGCGCCACCGAACGCATGAGAAAGTAACACGAGGCGGGCGACAAGCACATGACAGTCATCGACGACGATGCTCCATCGGTCTACAGCCGCCAGGTCGGCGAGCGGCTGCGCGTCATCCGCAAGCAGAAGCGGATGTCGCTGCAGGAGGTGGAAGCTCAGTCGCAGCAGGAGTTCAAGGCGTCGGTGCTCGGCGCATACGAACGGGGCGAACGGGCGTTGTCGGTTCCTCGCCTCGACCGACTCGCCCAGTTCTATTCGGTTCCCGTCGAGCAGCTCCTGCCGCGCGAGGTGACGGGAAGCCAGGCCGCCGCCGCCCTGCAGTCGCCGATCAACAAGAAGCTCGCGATCGACGTGGCCAAACTCGTGCTGCTCAAGGGATCCCCGTTCGAGATGTTGGCGCGCTACCTGCGGCTCATCCAGGTGCAGCGCCAGGACTTCAATGGGCGAGTCATCACCGTGCGCGGTGACGACACCCGTTCGATCGCGGCCATGCTCGACGTTCCCGTCGATCAGGTCGCCGAGCGGCTGGCCGCGCTCGACCTGCTCTTCGTGCCGATGACCTGAGCGCGGGCGGTTGACTGGGGCGATGGCCGCTGCGACATTCGGGGTGTACGTACACATTCCGTTCTGCGCGTCGAAGTGCGACTACTGCGCCTTTGCGACATGGACCGATCGGGAACACCTCGTCGACTCGTACCTTCACGCGCTGCGCACAGAGATCCTCGGCGCAGTTGACCTCGGGTTGGCGACTGCCGACACCGTGTTCGTCGGAGGAGGCACGCCCACGCTCGTGTCTGGTGACGCGTTGGCCGAGGTGCTCGCTGCGATCCCGGTGGCGGAAGGCGCGGAGATCACGGTCGAGTGCAATCCCGACGACGTGAGCCTCGATCTGTTGCGAACGTACTGCGACGCCGGCGTCAACCGGGTCAGCCTCGGTGTGCAGTCCATGTCGACACACGTTCTGGCGTCGCTGGGGCGCACCCACGACCAGGCGAACGTGGCGCGAGCAGTTCAGGCAATCGTCGATTCGAACATGCCGTCGTTCAATCTCGACCTGATCTATGGCGCCGCCGGCGAGTCACTCGACGACTGGCGGACCACGGTGGAGACCGCACTCGCATTCGACCCACCCCACATCTCCGCATATGGGCTGACGGTCGAACCCGGCACGCCCCTCGCCACGCAGCCCGACCGCCATCCTGACGACGACGATCAGGCCGACAAGTACGAACTCGCCGATGACCTGCTCGGCGCAGCCGGCCTCGTCAACTACGAGGTGTCGAACTGGGCGGGGCCGGGCCACGAGTCGCGACACAACCTGCTGTACTGGTCGCAGGCCGACTACCGAGGATTCGGTTGTGCCGCCCACTCGCACGAGGCCGGCCGCCGTTGGTGGAACGTGCGCACTCCCGACCGCTACATCGAACTCGTCGGCCGGGGGGAATCGGTGGAGGCGGCCTCCGAGACGCTCGACGCCGAGACGCGACGCCTCGAGGGCCTGCAGTTGGCGCTTCGAACACGCGACGGCGTCAGCCGCACGGCCTTCACGTCCGAGACGATCGAGTTGCTCGACGGAATCATCGTCGGCCATCCCACCGACGCCGACCGGGTCGTCCTCAGTCGCCACGGTCGGCTGATGGCCAACGACGTGTCACTCCGGTTTCGCTGACACCTCTGCGAACAGATCGGGAAAGACCCGGGCGACTCGTGCAGTGAGGTAGTCGCCGTAGGCGCCCTCCCAGGCCAGGACATCTTCACCGTCCCACCGATGGTTGCCCGGCGACTGGGGCGTATCCGGTGACGCTGAGGTCATCGGCAGGGCGGGCACGGTGGCGTCCCACGAGGGGTCGAAGAAGTAGGGGAACGAGAGTCGCGAGTGTCCTGAGTTGTTGCGCACCCGATGCGGCGTGGAGCGGTACCGGCCGGCGGTGAGTCGCTCGAGCATGTCTCCGATGTTGCAGATCAACGTGCCCGGCGTCGGGTCGACGTCGATCCACCTGCCGTCGACGGCGCGCACTTGGAGCCCACCGCGGTGATCCTGGGCCAGCAGGGTGAGGAGCCCGTAGTCCGTGTGTTCACCGACGCCCCACTCCTCGACGCGGTCTCGGTCATCCGGCGGATAGTGGAAGATCCGGAACAGGATGGTCGGATCTGCGGTGAGATGCTGCTCGAACCAGGCCGGTTCGAGCCCGAGCCCGAGCGCCAGGCCGCGCATCACGGCGTCGGCCACGGGCCGGAGCGCCGTCAGCCAGTCGAGGACCGTGCCGCGTAGTTCGACCGGTTCATCCGGGAACTGATTCTGACCGTGCAGTGCGGTGCCAGCTGCCGCACGGGGATGATCGGGGGAGTGCTCGACACCGAAGTAGATGCCCTCCTTGCGGTCCGGGATCCCCGACGTGAGTTCGCCGCCGACCGGGAACCAGCCTCGCCACGCCGCGCCGGCGTTGGCCATTGCGATCTCGGCCTTGGCGGACTCGGTCTGGGTGAAGAACGCATGAGCGGCTGTCTCGAGACGCGTCTGCAGGCCGCCGTCGATGCCGTGGCCGGTGATGGCAAAGAACCCCACATTGCGACAGGCCTCATCGATGGCTGCGGCAGCGCGAGCGCCCTTCGACCCCGAGGTGTCGGGGCCGAGCAGTGGGGCCACGTCGATGATGGGAAGGTGTGGGTCGACGCTCACGAGTTGGTAACGTACCGCTCTGCTACGGGCGCGTAGCTCAGTTGGTTAGAGCGCTACCATGACACGGTAGAGGTCCCGGGTTCGAGCCCCGTCGTGCCCACCCTGGAAAAATCGAGGCTGCCGCGCGCGAACGGCCGCCCTGCGGACGGGCGGCCGTTCGGGGAGACGATTTGTTGCTGCTCGAACCTCAGGGCTTGTTCTGGCCCGGGGCACGCGTCGACGGGCTACCGGTGCGCTCGCGGCAGACAGAGGCGCCGGGAGTGGGGTCGCCGTCCTTGCGGCCGTCCTGACCGAAGTAGGAGAAGCCAGGCGAGGACGGCTCGCCCACCGGCGCGACGCAGTGGGCGGCGGAGGCGGAGCCCGCTTGGGTCATGGTGAAACCGCCGACGATGGTGGCGGCGGCGATGGCGATACGGATTCGCTTGTTCATGGGTGAGCACTCCTGTGGCAGTGGATCGGAGATCGGGTGACTTCCGTCGCCTGGTTCGCACCCCAACCGGGATTGGATCAACCCATCGCCCAGATTTCTCGTGACTGTCGCGCCTCGTCACAGGAGGGCCTTCATTCGTGCTCGTCGCTTGTGGGCGACGATGCGCGGTGAATCCGCCGACGCTCGCAGGGCGATGTGGCAACATGTCGGCACTTGCAACACCGAATCCAGGGGGAATCGTGGCGACAGTTCTCGAATCGACGCGTACCATCACTGCGTCCGTGGCTCAACGGCTCCGCCCGCTGCTCGTCGCGGTCTTCAACGACGACCTCGCCGTGCACGTGGCATTCTGGGACGGCTCGACGTTCGGTCGCGCCGACGTCGGGACCGTGTTTTTCAAGGGTCCCGAGGTGCTACGACGAATCATCTGGTCGCCTGACGAGTTGGGAATCTCCCGTGCCTATGTCGCCGGTGAGATCGACGTGGAGGGCAGCATGGTCGATGTACTTCGAGCGCTGCAGGTGGGCCTGCGAGGCGACGTGTCCGTACTGCTCGCTGCGGCGCCGGAGTTGGTGCGCAGCCTTCGCAGCGTCGGTGGGTTGGGCGCCCGCCCGCGGCCCCCTGCCGAGGAGGTGGTGCCGAGAGGTGCCCGCCACTCGATCCGACGTGACCGCACGGTCGTGAGTCACCACTACGACGTCGGCAACGACTTCTACGAGGTGGTGCTCGGGCCGGCGATGACATACTCGTGTGCCCGTTTCGACTCCGCCGACGCATCGCTGGAGGAGGCGCAAGCGTCCAAGCACGAGCTGATCTGCCGCAAACTCGGGTTGGCGATGCCGCGCCCGACCTCTGCCGGACGGCCGCGACTACTCGATGTCGGATGTGGTTGGGGGTCGATGGCGATCCATGCGGCGACGCACCACGACGCCGACGTGGTCGGGGTCACGATCAGCAACGAGCAGGCGACGTACGCACGCCGACGCGTCGACGATCTCGGGTTGACCGATCGCGTCGAGATCCGGGTCCAGGATTACCGCCAGCTCGACGACGGCGCGTTCGACGCGATCTCGTCGGTCGGCATGGCCGAGCACGTCGGCCACAAGCGGATGGACCTCTACTTCGCGCAGTTGTACCGGTTGTTGAATCCGGGCGGGCGCCTGCTCAACCATGCGATCGCGTCCGTCGGCGGTTCGCGACTCGGTCGGCGCAGTTTCGTCAACCGCTACGTGTTCCCCGACGGAGAGCTGCTCGACATTGCCGACACCATCCGTTCGATGCAGCAGGCTGGTTTCGAGGTCCGCGATATCGAGAACCTCCGCGAGCACTACGACCGAACACTGCGCTGCTGGGTCGACAACCTTCAGCGTCGATGGTCGGAAGCGGTCGCATTGGTGGGCGAGCGTCGCTGCCGGGTGTGGCTGCTGTACATGGCGGGATCGGTCAACGGTTTCGAGGACGCCGGGCTCCAGCTTTACCAGACGCTCGGGGTCCGGTTGCACGGCGACGGCGACAGCGACATGCCGCCGACCCGCCAAGGGTGGTGACCTCCCTTCTGTGCGAGGAGGTGGGACCGATATGGTCTCGCAGGCAGCATCGAGACGGGGGGTTCGACATGGGCACGAGGTCAGCAGATTCCATCGGCATGAGTGCGCAGCGACTCGAGAGGTTGCGTCCGATCATGCAGTCGTACGTCGACGATCGGGGTGTCGTCGGCATCAGCACGATGATCAGTCGACGTGGTCACGTCGTGCACGCCGAGCAGTTCGGCCAGCGCGACAGGGAGGCCGAGCTTCCGATGACCGACGACACGATCTTTCGGATCTACTCGATGACGAAACCGATCGTGTCCACCGCTCTGATGTTGCTGCACGAGGAGGGTCGCTTCCAGCTCGAGCACCCGCTCGCCAACTATCTGCCCGCCTTCGGAGCTGTCAAGGTCTTGGCCGACGACGGGACCCTCGTCGACCCGGTGAGACCGATCGAGATTCGCGACCTGCTGACGCACACGAGCGGTCTCACCTACGACTTCATGATCGACACGCCCGTGGCACAGATGTATCGCGACGAGCAGATCTCCCACGACGCGACGCGCACACTCGAGGCCATGATCGACGCGCTCGCCACGTTGCCGCTCGCATCGCAACCCGGTGCTCGCTGGCACTACAGCGTGGGCATCGATGTCGCGGCCAGGCTGATCGAGGTGATCTCCGGACAAATGCTGGGCGACTTCCTCCGCAATCGGTTGTTCGCTCCACTCGGCATGGTCGACACCGGATTCGGCGTCGCCGACGCCGAGCTCGGTCGTCTCGCAGCGATGTACGGGCTCCCCGACCTTGTGGGCGAGAACTACTCGGCGGTCCAGCTCCTCGAGGCTGCCCTGAGCGGATTCAATGAACGCATCGACGTGTCGACGACCTATCCGACGAGCAGCCCGGCGGTCTTCAACCGTGGAGGCCTCGGGCTGTTCTCGACCATCGGCGACTACATGCGCTTCGCCCAGATGTTGGCCGACAACGGAATGCACGACGGGCAACCGATCATCGGCCGCAAGACACTCGAGTTGATGCACGGTAACCATCTGCGCCCCGATCTCCTGCCGTGGGAGCTGCTGGGTCAGTTCAACCACGGCATGGGATTCGGTCTTGGCTCGCGCGTGATGCTTGACGCGGCGATGACGGGTGGAACCGGTTCGGCCGGTGAGTACGGATGGGCGGGCGCAGCCAAGACCTACTACTGGGTCGACCCGTCCGAGGAACTGGTCGGCATCTTCATGAGCCAATACATGACCGGGGTCCTCTCGCCGGACCGTGACATGCGCTCGATCGTCTACCAGGCAATCATCGACTGACTGATGGTCAACGCCTCCAGACGCAGCATCGACGAGGTCCTGGCGGCGACACCACTGTTTGCCCCCACCGGTCCAGCGCGATCGCCGAGGCCGTCACCGATCTGACCCTGCGGGCGATCGATCGTCGCCACTTCCTGTCTGCCGTCAACGGCCATGCCGACGCGACGGAGCAGGCCGAACTCCTCGTCGCAGATTCTCCGACATGTCGTGAGCGCGACGGGTCGCGTACGTTGCGTCCATGAAAGTCTGGAAATTGCGTGAGCTCGGCGAGCCGGCCGAGCAGTTGCAACTGGTCGACGAGAATCCACCCGAGCCGGGTGACGGTGAGGTGCTGATCGACGTCGAGGCCGTCGGGCTGGCATTTCCCGACGTGCTCCGGTGCCGCGGCAAGTACCAGGTGACGACGCGACCGGGGTTCACGCCTGGCGGTGAGCTGGCGGGCACCGTCGCTGCGCTCGGTGACGGGGTCACCGGGCTCGCCGTCGGCCAGCGCGTCGTCTTCCTCCGGGGAGGCGGTCTCGCCGAGCAGGTGACCCATTCTGCGCAGGCGGTGTTCCCGGTTCCCCACGGGGTGTCGGCGGCGACTGCCGCGGCGATTCCGATCAACTACTGCACGACGTTGTACGCGCTTCACGAGCGCGGCAACCTACGCGCCGGCGAGTCGGTGTTGATCACCGGTGAGGCCGGTGGCACCGGCACTGCCGCCATCCAG
>JBGTEH010000031.1:0-19459 GCA_041747915.1 Ilumatobacteraceae bacterium | reverse complement strand
TGATCGTCGCGATCGCCGCGCTGGCACTGCTCGGATCGTCGTGGTTCGCCGTCGACACCGTGTCGGTCAGCGGCAACGTGTACACCGACGCCGACGATCTCGCGGCGGTCGTCGACGACCTGCGCGGCACCCCGGTGTTGCTGGTCGACACCGCCGCCGTCGAGGAGGAACTCGAGGCGATCGCGTGGGTCGAAGCGGCTCGTGTCACCACGTCGTTCCCCGACTCGGCGTCGATTGAGATACGCGAGCGGACCCCGGTGGCATCGATGCTCGGCGAGGACACCCGATCGCGGGTGCTCGACGCCGATGGTCGCGTGGTCGCGGTCATCGATGGCCAGCCGGTCGCTCTCGTGTGGATCAGCGGCGAGGGTACGCTCGACCTGGGCGCCGGCGACCAGGCACCGATCGGCTTCTCGACAGCGTCGTCGCTGGTGACCAAGTTGACTCCGACGATTCGCTCTCGCGTCGAGTCGATGGTGGTGAGCCCGGACGGGTCCGACCTCGTGCTGATGCTGACCAGTCCGAGCGGCCCGATCGAGGTGCGATTCGGATCTGCGATCGGCGACAACGCCCAGATCGAGAAACTGGTGCGCCTCGAACGCAAGCTCACCGACATCGGCGACGAAGCGGTGTCGGTGATCGACGTGTCGACCTCCGAAGTCACCGTCCGCTGACCCGCCCATCCATCGCACCGGCGCGTTCGGTCAAGTGTGAGTGCGTGACTAGATTTGGGCCATGAGCGACGAGGGCGGTCCGACACCGGGGACGCAGGAGTGGCTCGACTCGGTCGTGGAGGATGTCGTCGATCAAGACGCACCGATCATCGATCCGCATCACCATCTCTGGCCGGCCGGCGGTGCCCTGCCGTACGGTCTCGACGAACTGCTCGCCGACCTCACCAGCGGCCACCGGATCGTCGACACTGTGTTCGTGGAGTGCGGAGCCGGCTATCGGACGGACGGCTCGTCAGAGTTCGCACCGGTCGGGGAGACCGAGTTCGTCACCGCCCAAGCCGAGCGGTCGCCGCATCAGGTGATGGGAGGCATCGTCGCCCATGCCGACCTCACCGACGCCGATCACCTCGATGCGGTGCTCGACGCACATGAGGCAGCCGCGAACGGTCGGCTGCGCGGCATCCGCCACGCCGGGTCACATGCGCTGCACCCAGAGTTCCTCATGATTCCCGGTGGAGCACCAGCCGGGCTCTATGCGGACCCCGCGTTCCGCGCCGGCGTTGCCAGGCTGGGTGAACGAAGGCTCACGTACGACACGTGGCACTACCACTACCAGAACCAGGATTTTGCGGCCCTCGCCCGCTCGGTGCCGGGCACCACGATGATCCTCGATCACTTCGGCACACCGCTCGGCGTCGGCCCGTACGCATCGCAGCGTGAAGAGATCTACTCACAGTGGACCTCCGACATCGTCGACATCGCAACGTGCTCCAACGTGGTCGCCAAGATCGGTGGGTTGGCGATGCCCGACAACGGCTTCGGATGGAACACGGCGTCGCGGCCGCCGACGTCCGACGAGTTCGTCGATGCCCAACGTCGCTATTACATGCATACGATCGAGCAGTTCGGCCCGACGCGGTGCATGTTCGAGTCGAACTTCCCGGTCGACCGATTCTCGTTGTCGTACCGCGTGGCGTGGAACGGCTTCAAGAAGATCGTCGCAGATTTCTCCGCCGATGAGCGCGACGCCATGCTGCGCGGTACCGCGGCGCGCGTCTACCGGCTCTGAACGTTCAGTCGCTCGGCGGCATCATCGCCGCCATCACCTCGTCGAGCATCTGCGAACGCGGTGGAAGGCCGGGGATGTTCTCCGCCGGAACCGGGTCGAGACCCTCCTCGATCGTGTGGAATCGTTCGACGGCGACCTCCAGGAACTCGGGGCTCGGGAACACCCAGAATCGCCCGGAACGGATCGCATCGATCACCAGGTCGGCCACCGCGCCCGGCTGCGCACCCTCTGCGATCGCCCGCTTGACGTAGTTCGTGGTGATTTCTGCGGCGGGGTCGCGCTCGGGGACCGCACCCAACTCGCTCGGCCAGTTCCGTTCGGAATCGAGGATGCCGGTGCGCACCCATCCCGGGCAGAGGCAACTCACACCGACCGGCAGATCCGCCGAGTTCATCGTGTGGTACAGACCTTCGGTGAGAGCGACGACGGCGTGCTTGCTGGCGTCGTACGGCCCGCCGAACGCCGGCAGGATCCCGAGGATCGACGCGGTGTTCACGATGTGGCCGCCACCCGACATCACGATGTGGGGCAGGAACGTGCGTACGCCGAACACCACGCCCCAGAAGTTGACGCCCATCACCCACTCCCAGTTCTCGATCGGTCCAACCCACGAATCGGCTGCCCCCGACACGCCGGCGTTGTTGCACACGACGTGGACCGCGCCGAATCGCTCCATCGTTGCCGCCGCCAGCGCCTCGATCTGGTCGGCCTTGCTCACGTCGGTGACGACCGTGAGCACCTCGACCCCATGTTCGGCGACCTCGACGGCGGCAGCGGCGAGCGCGTCCTGTTGGACATCGGCCAACACCACCGAACAACCAGCGGTGGCGAACGCGTGCGCAAGCGCCAACCCGATCCCGCTGGCACCACCGGTGACCACGACGATTTTCCCCGGTCCGAGTTCCATGGTGAGCTCCTGGTTCGATTCGATCGATCGCCGAACCTAGTCGCCTGTTCGGGCCGTGGACGACCGAGCCGGGCGGTCGGCGATGGCGTAGGCTCTCCAGACCCATGGGAAAGGACCACCGATGACCGAGAACTCCGTGATGATTCACCGCAACGTCGGTGTCCTGGCGGTGGAGGCCGTGGAAGCCCCCGAGATCGTCACCTCTGCCTGGATCGACGAACAGCTTGCCGAGACGTACGAACGGACGGGTCTGAAGGCCGGCACGCTGACCGAACTCGCTGGGATCGAGGAGCGTCGCTGGTGGCCCGAGGGCGTCACGTTCGACCGGGCCGCCGCCATGGCCGGCCGCGCCGCACTCGACGCGGCGGGAATCGACCCGAACCGCGTGGGGATGTTGATCTCCACGTCGGTGTGCAAACACCATCTCGAACCATCGGTCGCGTGTGCCGTGCACCATCAGCTCCAGTTGGCCCCGAGCTGTCTGAACTTCGACGTCGGCAACGCCTGCCTCGGTTTCATCAACGGCATGCAGATCGCCGCGACTGCGATCGATGCGGGGGCGATCGATTACGCCCTGATCGTCGACGGTGAGGGAAGTCGATTCACGCAGGAGACCACGATTGCCCGTCTTCAGCGACCCGAGACCGAGGCCGCCGATGTGTTCGCGGAGTTCGCGTCGCTGACGCTCGGGTCAGGCGCGGCTGCCGCCGTGCTCTGTCGGCTCGATGAGCATCCCGAGGCTCACCAACTCGTCGGTGGGGTTGCTCGAGCCGGCACGCAGCACCACGAACTGTGTGTGGGCGATCTCGACCGGATGACCACGGACACCCACGGACTCCTCGTCGCCGGTCTCGATCTCGGTGAGGCGGCCTGGAAGCACTCCGGGCACGCGTTCGACTGGGAGGTCGGGATGGACTGGTACATCGTCCACCAGGTCAGCCAGGTGCACACACGGTTGATGACCGAGCGCCTCGGAATCGACCCCGAACGAGTACCGCTGACCTTCCCGAAGTACGGCAACGTCGGCCCGGCGGCGATTCCCATCACGCTCGCCAGCGTTGCGGACCGCATCGAGATCGGCGATCGAGTCCTGTGCATGGGGATCGGCTCGGGCCTGAACACCAGCTTCACCGAAATCGTGTGGTGACCGGCGACACGTTCGCAGCCGATCAGGCCTGGGTGCCGTCGCACCCGACCGACGACGACTGGCGTCGTTGGGATCTCGATGCCGCGTGGTCGAGGACGCTCGATGTGGTGAGCCACGCCGGCGGGAGTCATCGATGGCACCTTCTCGACACCGGGGTGCCCGCGGGCGCCGACGAAGCGACGACGCCGATCGTGCTGTGCGTTCACGGCAACCCGACCTGGGCGTACGCATGGGCGACATTCCTGCGGCGCCTGCACAGCGAGTACCGCGTGATCGCCGTCGATCAACTCGGGATGGGATTCAGCGAGCGGGTCGAGCGCCGCCGATACACCGACCGGGTACGCGATCTCGACGACGTGATCGTTGCGCTCGACCTTCCTCGAACGGCACCCCTCGTCGTGGCCGCCCACGACTGGGGCGGCGCGATCGCGATGGGATGGGTGGTGCAAGACCCTCGACACGTTGCCGGGATCATCCTGTGCAACACCGGGATCGCCGTGCCGCAGGGCAGATCGGCGCCGTCGATCATCCGGCTCGCGGCATGGGCCCCGGTGCTCGACTTCGTGTGTCGGGGCACGCCGATCTTCGTCGAGGGGACCTCACGGCTGTCGCGCCGCAGAATCTCGAAGATCGATCGCGAGGCATTCAGAGCCCCGTACCCAACCGCTGCGTCACGCGCCGCGATCGCCGACTTCGTGGATGACGTCCCGCTGCATGCCGGCCATCCGTCGCAGAGTGCGCTGGCCGAGGTGGCTGGACGGCTGGCAAGTGTCCAGGCCCCGGTTCTGCTCGCTTGGGGCGCCAAGGATCCGGTGTTCGATGATGACTTCGCGGCCGACCTCGCTGATCGGTTCCCGCACACGACGACGCAGCGCTTCGCCTCGGCCGGTCATCTCGTGATGGCCGAAGCCGACGTCGCCGGCGTTGCCGAGTCGTGGCTCCACGATCTCTTCCACGGGCGGCTCGCCGACGCCGAGGCCCACAGCGGCTCCGAGGTCATCGACACCCCAGCTCCGGGGGCCACGGACTCGGTGTGGGCGGCGATCTCGGCGGGACGAGACGATCGACGCGAGGCATTCGTCGACCTGGCAACCGGCGATGCGATCACGTTCGCCGAGCTGACCCGACGGGTCGAAGCAGTCGCCGTCGAGCTTCGCCGACGAGGTCTCGAGCCGGGTGATCACGTGGCGATGCTGACGCCCCCGGGCGTCGACCTCGTCGCTGCGGTGTACGGCGTCTGGCGTGCAGGGGGCGTGACCGTGATCGCCGACCGCGGACTCGGTCTGCGCGGACTCGGCCGGGCGGTGCGATCGGCGCGTGCTGCATGGGTCGTCGGTCCGAAGCGGGCGTTGCTGGCAGCGACGGCGTTGCGGTGGGCTCCTCGTGCGACGCGTCTCGATGTGGCCGAACTGGTGGGGGCAACTGCACGCGGTGACCTGCCGCCCGAACCCTCGAGTGACGACATGGCTGCTGTGCTCTTCACGTCGGGGGCCACCGGGCCCGCGAAGGGCGTCAGGTACCTTCATCGCCAACTCGTCGCACAGCGAGATGCTCTCGCGGCAACATATTCGATCACGCCCGACGATCGCCTCGTGGCTGCGTTCGCGCCGTTCGCGCTCTACGGCCCGGCGCTGGGCATCCCGACTGCGCTGCCGGCCTGCGACGTCACCAAGCCCGCTGAGCTGACCGCGGCAACGCTCGATGCTGCCTGCACGCGTGTCGGAGCGACGCTCGTGTTCGCGTCGCCATCCGCGTTGGCGAACGTGGTGGCCACGGCTGACCACGCAGTCGCTGGTCTTGGCGCGTTGCGATTGGTGCTCTCCGCAGGAGCGCCGGTGCCTTCCGAGACGCTGCGCTCGGTTGCGCGCCTCGCCCCCGAGGCGACATTGCACACGCCGTACGGGATGACCGAGGTTCTCCCTGTGACCGACATCGACCTCGAACGAATCACGGCCGCAGAGCTCGACGATCCCGACGGCGGGGTGTGTGTCGGCAAGCCGGTCGAGGGAGCGCACGTACAGATCGTTCCGCTCGACTTCGACACGGAGGCGCTGCCCGACCAGGTCGTCGAGGGCTCGACGGGGGAGATCCTGGTCAGCGCGCCCTGGGTGTCGGAGGGCTATCTCGGACTCTGGGCCGTCGAGCGGGCCGCACGACCCGGAAGCGGTGGCTGGCATCGCTCGGGTGATGTCGGCCATCTCGACGCCGATGGGAAACTGTGGGTCGAGGGCCGCAGCGTTCATGTGATCCACGGCGTCGACGGGCCGATCACCCCCGTGCCGATCGAGCGTGTCGTCGAACGGACACTGGGCGTCGGGCGCAGTGCGGTTGTCGGCGTTGGCCCGGTCGGAACACAGCAACTGGTGGTCGTGATCGAAGTGGAAGGCGCGGCAGGCGGACCGGCCGGAGCGGAGCAGACCGAGCTGGTTCGTGCCGCCGTCGCCCATCCGGTCGCGTCGGTCCTCGTGGTGCCGGCGCTCCCGGTGGACATCCGGCACAACTCCAAGATCGATCGGGCCGCGGTCGCCGTGTGGGCCGCCGACGTACTTGCGGGTCGGCGGACGCGACGACTCACTCGATGAGAGTTCTGGTCACGGGAGCGTCGAGTTCGATCGGCGCAGGTGTTGCGAATGCGTTGGTGGAGCGAGGCGACGACGTGGTGTGTCTGCAGCGAAGCCACTCGGCCATCGTCGGTGCGAGCGTGGTCGAGCATCTCGGTGACATCCGCAATCGTGACTCCGTGTTGACGGCCGCTCGACGCTGTGACGCGATCGTTCACGTCGCTGCCAAGGTCGGTGTGGTGGGCGGGTGGGAGGACTACCGCTCGGTCAACGTCGACGGCACGCTGAACATCGTGGAGGCGGCGCGGGCCCATGACATCGGGCGAATCGTGTACGTGTCGTCGCCGTCGGTGGCGCATGGTGGCGAACCGATCGTCGGAGGCGCAGCAGACGAGCCGGTGCTCGGTCGGCGACGGGCCTGGTACGCCGAGTCGAAGGCGATGGCCGAGAACGTCGCACTCGGAGTCGCCGGTGACGCCGTCGGGGTGGTGGCGGTGCGGCCGCACCTGGTGTGGGGGCCGGGCGACACCCAACTCGTCGGGCGGATCGTCGAACGCGCACGTGCGGGTCGTCTGGCGCTCGTCGGTGGGGGTCGGGCACTCGTCGACACGACCTACATCGACAACGCGGTCGACGCCCTGGTCGACGCCCTCGACGCCGTTGCGCCCGCGGCGCCGTGTTCGGGCCGGGCCTACGTCGTGTCGAACGGCGAGCCGCGAACGATCCGTGAGCTGGTCGAGGGAATCTGTCGGGCGGCCGGCGTTCGGTTCGCTCCCCGCGACGTGTCACTCGGTGTCGGGCGCGCAGTGGGTGCGCTGGTCGAACGGATCTGGCCGATCGTGCGACCCGGCGACGAGCCACCGATCACACAGTTCATCGCCGAGCAGCTCGGCACGGCCCACTGGTTCGACCCTCGGCCGGCCCGTGACGACCTCGGGTACACCCCGAGCGTGTCGATCGACGAGGGACTGCATCGTCTCGCAGCCTGGTTCTCGTCGGGTGGGTTCGACTGAACCCGTCGGTCGTGTCGCCGCTGCCGCTATCCTGCCCCCGTCAGTGGCGACGTGGCCGAGTGGTTTAGGCAACGGCCTGCAAAGCCGTGTACATGAGTTCGATTCTCATCGTCGCCTCCAACCCCTGAGCAGGTGCGATGCCTGCTCAGGGGTTCTTCTTGTCGGGGGTGATGGACGATGGTTCAGTTCCAAGGGTCGAGGATGTCGAGGTTGTCGAAGCGCTCGAAGTCCTTGAGGTCTCGGGTGACGACAATCATGTCGTGGACCAGGGCGGTAGCGCCGATGAGGGCATCGCGGAACGGTACGGGATCTGGCACGTGCAAGGCAGCGGCGCGACGTGCCACTTTCTCGTCAACCGCGATCACCCGACTCTCGAATGCTGCGGTCACGCTCTGATCGAGCCACTGACGAAGCAGTGCGCCCTGCACGGGGTCGGACCGTTCGATGAGCAATACACCGTGCTCGAGTTCGTGGATCGTGATTGCGGAGATGAACAACGAAACGGACGGGACGTGTTCAGCCCACTCGGCAACACCGCGGTTCGCTTTGCCGGTTCGCACCTTGCGGAGTTCGGACACGACGTTCGTGTCGAGCAGGAACATCACTCGAACGTTGCGGGCCGCGCTACGTCGGAGTGCTTGGGGGCTACGAACTCGATGTCCGCGACTCCTGCGGGTTCGGCGAGCAGGTCGAGTGTCCGGTGCGTCCCGATGAGGTGCTCGTACGAGTCGAAGGTCAGCAGCACGTGTGCGGGTCGGCCCCGATCGGTGATGTAGACCGGGCCTGCCTCGGCTGCCTTCTTCGCGCGGCTGGTGTCCTGGTTGAATTCTCTGCTACTCATCTGCGTCGCCATCGAGCCTCCTTGTAGTTACATCTCTACAATAAACCGAGGCAACGTGATCTGCAACAACGAGCGCTCGAACTCGGCCGTGTCGTCGTCGGAGTTCACAGGTAGCGGTTGCGCTCGAGCCATCGCAGGGAGAAGAAGCCCCACACGGGCGGGAGATAGAACGTCGACAGCCGATACAGGATCACGGCGGCGAAGGCCACCTCCTGCGGGACATCGAACGACGTCAGGCCCAAGATGAGGCCGCCTTCCGTGACACCGATGCCGCCGGGCACCGGCAGCAGCCCGGCGAGCAACGACACCGACATGTTGATGAAGAGCAATTCGTGGAAGGCGAGGGAGTAGCCGAACGCCTGCACGAACACGCCGAGGGCAAGGGCGAAGAGCAGCTCGGCCATGAGGTTTCCGCCGAACAGCATCACGACACGGCGCAACGAACGCAGGTTGCGCAGCACGCCGATTGCCTCCGCCGCCACATGGCGCACGCCACCGAGCACGTAGGCGCGCAGGCGGGGGACTGCGACGATGACGACGATCGCCGCCACCAGGCAGCCTCCGATGATCCATGCGGCGCGGATCGCGGCCGAACTGGGCGCGTTGATCGCGACATCGAGCGACAGCGAACTGAACAGCAGCAGTGAGCCCAACAGCATGGCCTGGACGATGAATCCGCTCACTCCGTCGAGAGCTCCTGTCGCTACTGCGGCGCTGGGTGGCACGCCTTGACGCTGGAAGAATCGGATGTTCACCGCGATGCGCGCGGCCGCAGTCGGAATTGCCAGATTGACGTACGAAATCGCGAGCTGGAGGGCGTACACGGGCCCGAGCGGCAAGGGAATCGGCGCCGCCCCCAGCGTCGAGACCGCCTGCGCAACCCGCGGCAATTGGGCGACGACGAATCCGATCACCACGAGCCAGAAGGCGGCCTCCTGCACGGTGTCGGCGAACTCGGCGAGATCGAAACCGGCGAGCGACGAGATCAGGAACCACCCCGCCAACACCGGAAGCGCGACGCGCGCGACCGAGCCGATGCTGAATCGGCGCAGCTTCACCAACTCCGGCGGCTCGACCTCGGAGGTCTGCGCGACTCGGGCGCGCAGGTCGTCGAGGTCGATTCCCAAACCCTTGATCATCCGACGTTGATTGGCGGTCAGCGCGACTGATTGGAGGTAGGGCAGGAACCCCTCGATCTCGTCGCCGGAGAGGTGCGCGCCGAGGTGCGAGATCGCCGCATCGGTGCCGACCAGACCGATCGTCGTGACGAACATCTGGACTGTGTCGCTTCGCAACTGGGCGACCGTGGGGGCGACCGATGCTCCTCTGAAGTCGGCGAGTCCGAGCCGTCCGTCGTCGACGAGAATGTGTTCTTCGTCGAGCTGGCCGTGAGCGATTCCGTTGCGATGCAATCTCGCGACCAGTTGCCACAGCTCCTGAATTCGTGAGGCCGCCTCGTCGCCGACGAAGAGCGGGTCGGGCCCGACCTCGTCGAGCCGGTCGACCCCGGTGAGGACGACTCCGCGGATCGGCGAACCGGTGCGCCGGAGCACGAGAATCGCGTCGTCGCCGGCGGTTGCCCCTGCGGTGACGACCGCATCGGTGGCGATACCGGCCTGAGCCGCGAGGAGTGTGAGCAGCGCTTCGTGTTCGACCTGACGCAGGCGCCCGAAGCCGACGGGTGTCCCCGCTCGGCGGAACCAGATGGCGCGCCAGATCGTCGAGACCAGCGCCGCATCATGGGCATCGCGTCCGTACAGCTTGACGATCAGTGACGACCCGTCGACGCCGATGGCGTCCACCGCGAAGTTGCCAGCGCTCTGTCGATGTGCCGCACCGAGCTCGGTGACGGCGACGTTCATGTCGACGAGCGCGGCGCGAACGATCTCGAGACTCGGCCGACCCGCACTCGATCCGACGATGAGGTGCACGATCGCGGCAGCCGCTCCCGCCGACAGCAGAGAGGCAGCGACGCCGATGGTGGAACTGGCGCCGAGGGTCACGGTTGCCGCAGCGCCGAGCGCGATCACCAAGTAGCCGAGCCGCCGGGCGGGTCGCACGAGGTGCGGCGACGCGGTGACGATCATGGCGGCGGGAATCGCCAGGCGAGCCGACGGGAACACCGGCGGCCCCTGCACATCGCTGAACACCGGCGGCCACAGTGGCCATGCGCCATCGACGATCCGAGCAAGGACCATCCACCAGGCGATGCCCACCACGATCGCCAGCAGCATGTCGCGCCCGATCTTCACCCTGCGACGCACGAACGTGGCGACGAGGAGGACCACCGCCCACACGAGGACGACGTCGGCGAGCACCTGCCACAGGCCGATGAGTGCGTCGGGGAGCCGGCGCAGGAATCCGCTCACCGATTGTGAGAACCCGGGCTCGGGGATCGCGATCAGACCGACGAACACGATGCCGACGACCGACAGGATCAACAGGATGAGGTCGCTCGCGCGACGGGCTCTCCCGTGGTCGCCCACACTGGCGAACAGCCGGATCGTGCGGCGAAGCTTCCCCGCGACCGTCGCCACGCCGTCAGCCGGTTCGGCCGGGATCGTGGCGCCCATCAGTGCATCACGGGAGCCGGTATGTGGCCATCGGCCGTCACGGTAGTCGACGGCGTCCGTCGAACACTCGGATACGGCGAGTACGCTCGCCATGGCGATCGCGATGGTCGCCGTCTGCACACATGACCACGACCACTTCCACGACGACCGTCGTCGTTCCCGGCACTCACGTGATGACCGCGCTGGTCGGTCCGCGCGACCGCCATCTTCGCCACATCGAGCAGCAGTTCCCGAACGTCAAGATCAGCGTGCGCGGCAACGAGGTGCGGATCTCGGGTGATGATCCCGGCGACGTGACGAGCGTGGCGAGCCTGTTCGAGGAGCTCTCGACGTTGCTGCAGGGCGGCCAACAACTCGACGACGTGACGCTCGACCGAGTGGTCGCGATGGTCGAGGCCAGCGAGCGCCCGAGCGAGATCCTGTCGCATCAGGTGTTGCGGGGCGCCAAGGGTCGTCAGGTCAAACCGAAGACAGCAGGCCAGAAGCGCTACATCGATGCGATCGACGAGAACGTGATCACCTTCGGTCTCGGCCCGGCCGGTACCGGCAAGTCGTGGCTCGCGGTGGCGATGGCCGTCCGTGCGCTGCAGGCCAAGGAAGTGCAACGCATCATCCTGACCAGACCGGCCGTCGAAGCGGGCGAGCGGCTGGGTTTCCTGCCTGGCGATCTGATGGCCAAGATCGATCCGTACCTGCGACCGCTCTACGACGCCCTCTACGACATGCTCGATCCCGACGCGGTGCAGCGCCTCCTCGAACGTCAGGTGATCGAGGTGGCGCCTCTTGCCTTCATGCGCGGCCGCACGCTCAACGGGAGCTTCATCATTCTCGACGAGGCGCAGAACACCACGCCCGAGCAGATGAAGATGTTCCTCACCCGGATCGGCTTCGGATCGCGAGTGGTCGTCACGGGCGATACCACTCAGGTCGACGTTCCCACGGGCAAGAGCGGGTTGGCGGGTCTGGAGACCACGTTGGCAGGCATCGACGGCCTTGCATTCGTCCGTCTGACGGGCGCCGACGTGGTTCGCCACCGGATCGTGGCCGACATCGTTGCCGCGTACGAGCAGCAGAGCGAGCAAGCTGCCACCTCGTGACACCGTCGGATGCGGTCACCGTCGTGGCAGCCGACGAGCGCACGCCTGACGATTCGCCAACGGTGCTGGTCGACGTCGAGCGCTGGCGACAACTCGCGGGCGATGCCATGCTGGCCGAAGGCGTCTCAGGCGAACTGACGCTGACGTTCATCGACTCGGCGGACATGGCGGAACTGAACGCCGAGCACATGGGCGTTCCCGGTCCGACGGACGTGCTGTCGTTCCCGCTCGACGATGATCCGACGCCGGGTGTTCCGACACTGCTCGGTGACATCGTGATCGCCCCTGCTGTGGCCGCAGCGCAGTTCGTGGACCACGCAGGCACGATCGACGACGAGATCGCGCTCCTGGTCGTGCACGGTGTGCTGCACATACGCGGCCACGACCATGCCGATTCCGACGAGGCGCTCGTGATGCGCGCCCGCGAACTCGAGTTGCTCGAATCGCTGCACTGGCAGGGACCGGCACCGGAGGGTTTCCGCCAGATCCACGATTGAGCTGGCTACTCTCGCCGTCGTGACCGCGCCGACATCGCCGCCGATGATGCCGCCGCCGGGGTGGTATCCCGACCCGGAGCAGACGTGGACGTGGCGGTACTGGGACGGAATTCGATGGACCGACCGTCGTGCACCACAGACCCCGAACACCCGAACGCGCGATCCGTATTCGTTCTCGGCATGGTTCGAGGACGCGTCCGAGGCCGTCAAGGCGGTCGTCGGACGTGTCGGCGCGGTCATCATGGGCGTCTGGTTCGCTTGTGCGGCGCTCGTCGGCGTGGTCGCGTTGACGATCTACAACAGCGCAGACTTCCGCGAGATCCGATCGCTCATCGATTTCGACAACCGATTCGGATCGAACCGCACGGTTGAGCTCACTGATTCCGAGATCGACCGGCTCGGCGATCTGTCCTGGGAGGTGTTGTGGGCATCGGCTCCGTGGTTGACCATCGTGGCCATCGTCGTTGGTGTCGTCTGGATCTGGACCATGTCGCTCAGCGCGCGAGTCGCCGATCGCGTCAGCTCCGACCTCGTCGACGACGTTGAGCGATCGGACGACGCTGCGGCAGCGCTCAAACGGATCCCGATGGTGTTCTCGAGCGTTGTCGCGACCTCCGCGATCTGGATGGGAGTGCTCCTCGTGGTTTTCTCGCCGTTGCTCGTCGTACTCGCCGTCGATGCCGACGGTACGCCGATCGCGCTCGCTGCGGTGTTCGGGGCCATGGCTCTGTTGGTGGTGGTCCCGCTGCTGATCGTGCGATTGTCGTTGGCGTTCGTGCTCGCCGCGATCGGTGGGTTCGGCGTGGGACTGCGGCGCAGTTGGCAGCTGACCGACGGTCACTTCTGGGGCGTCGTCGGTCGAGTGTTGATCGCCGGGCTGATCGCGGCGGCTTTCACACTTCCGCTGAGCTTCGTCAACTCCTTCGGCATCGGCTTCGGGTTCGGTACATACCTCGTGATGATGTTGGTGTTCCAGGCCCTGTCGAACGCCATCGCAATGCTGGTGCAGATTCCTGCCCACGTGACGCTGGCTCGGCACTTGACCGAGCAACGATCGAACATCGGGGGCTGACATGGGTGTCGAAGCGATCGACCACGTGCAACTGGCGATGCCGGCGGGGATGGAACGCACGGCCACCGCGTTCTACGAGGGGCTGCTCGGCATTCCCAGAGTGCCCAAGCCGCCCCATCTCGAAGCGCGGGGCGGATGCTGGTTCGAGCAGCCGGGATTGAAGATCCATCTCGGCGTCGAGTCCGACTTCCGGGCGGCCCGCAAGGCCCATCCGGCACTGCTGGTGTCCGATCTCTCTCGCCTTCTCGCGCAACTGCGTGGCGCCGGCGTGTCGATCGTCGACGACGAACCACTCGAGGGCTACGACCGCGCCTACGTCGATGACCCCTTCGGCAACCGGATCGAACTCCTCGAACCGCTGGAGTTCGAGTCCAACGGTTCGCACTGACACCGCCCGCCGACCTAACTTCGGCGGCCATGGAGATCACTCTCGACGGCAAGGTCGCACTCGTCACCGGCGCATCGAAGGGCATCGGCAAGGCCATCGCAGCCTCGCTCGCCGCTTCCGGCGCGAAGGTGATGATCAACAGCCGCAAGCAGGAGCAGCTCGAAGCCGCCGCGGCAGAGATGGACGGTGACGTGGAGATCTTCGCGGCCAACGCCGGCGATGCCGACGCGGGCGAACGGGCGGTGTCGGCGACGATCGAGCGTTTCGGTGGGCTCGACATCCTCGTCAACAACGCAGCGACCAACCCGTACTACGGCCGCACGCTCGACGTCGACAAGGGCCGCTACGACAAGACGTTCCAGGTCAACCTCGAGGCGCCGCTGCTGTGGTCACGAGCGGCGTGGAACCAGGCGTTCAAGGACCGTGCGGGCACGATCATCAACATCGCATCGGTCGGCGGTCTGCGCACCGATGGCGGAGGGCTCGGCGTCTACAACCTCACCAAGGCGGCGCTGATCCACATGACCCGCCAACTCGCGTCGGAACTCGGTCCCACTCGCGTCATCGGGATCGCTCCGGGGCTCGTCGAGACCGACTTCGCAGCGGTGCTCGTCGACAACTTCGGCGAGCAACTCGCCGCTCGAATGCCGCTCGAGCGACTGGGCGAACCGCAGGACATCGCCAACCTCGCAACGTTCCTCGCCAGCGACCTCGCGAGCTGGATCACCGGCGAGACGTACGTCATCGACGGCGGTGCCGGAGTCTCCGCGGCGGGCTGACGTAACGCTGGTGTCAGACACCAGCGTTACATGCGGCGGAGTTTGCCGATCGACGTGCGGGGGAGTGAGGCAACGATCTCGATGCGCTTCGGTGCCATGAACGACGGGTGATGCTCCTTCACGTGTGCGCGCACGGACTCGAGCGTCGGTACCGAAGCGCCGGGCACGATGAGGGCTTCCACCAACTGTCCCCACTCGGGATCGGCGACGCCGCGCACCATCACCTCGGCGATGTCGGGATGGTCGGCGAGGGCAGCCTCGACCGCTTCGGGCCACACGTTCTCCCCGCCGGTGATGATCAGGTCACCCCGTCGGCCCTCGACGTGCAGTCGTCCGTCGGGGAGCCATCGCCCGACGTCACCGGTCGGCAGCCAGCCCTGATCGTCGAATGGCGCCGACCCGTCGCGATAGCAACGCATCAGCATCGGGCCGCGCACGGCGATGAGGTCGTCGACATCGAGCCGGACCTCGACCCCGTCGAGCGGTACACCGTCGTACACGACGCCACTTGCGGTTTCGGTCATTCCGTACGTCGCGACGGTGTTCGCCGGTCGGTCGCGCGGCGGGCGGCTGCCACCCAGCACGACTGTGCGGAAGCGGTCGGTGTCGACCCTCGGCAGTGTGGTGGCGACGAGCGACACCAGCGATGCTGAACTGGCATTCACCTGGTCGGCGTCGAAGCCCGGCAGCACGGTGAGAGCGGTACCGACGTGAAGTGCCCGAGTGACGACCGATAGGCCGCCGACATGTGACAAGGGAAGACATGCGAGCCATTCGTCGTCGCGGGTCACCGAAAGTCGTCGACTGGTCGCCTCGGCCGACGCGGCAATTGCCTCGTGTGTCAGCACGACTCCCTTGGGTTCGCCCGTCGATCCGCTCGTGGCGACCACGAGGGCATCTCCTGGCTCGACGGGTTCCCCGACGCCCATCGCCGTGGTCAGGCGCGCCTTGGCGGCCGGGGGAAGCCGTTGATCGACGGGAAAAGCGGCATCGCCGGCGTCCCAGATCCGGCGCAACGATTCCACGAATGCGGGACCGCCCGGCGCGTCGAGCGCGACCAGTCGATTCATGCGCATTCAGGTAATTCGACGGCTCCCGGTTGCCACAGCTCCACCATTGCCCCATCATGTCGCACACATGAATCGTTGGATCATCGGAGCGCGGCCCCGAACCCTGCCCGCAGCGGTCGTTCCGGTCGCCGTCGGTGCCGCCGTTGCGGTCGGCGAACCCGGAGAATTCGTGTGGTGGCGCGTCGTCGCTGCGCTGGTCGTGAGCCTGTCGCTGCAGGTGGGGGTCAACTACGCCAACGACTACAGCGACGGCGTACGCGGCACCGACGATGTCCGAGTCGGGCCGACGCGCATGGTCGCCGGCGGTCTCGCCACCCCGTCGGCGGTCAAGAAGGCGGCGTTCGCGGCGTTCGGTGTCGCGGCGGTCGCCGGATTGGCCATCGCGCTGGCCACCTCGTTACTGCTCGTCGTGGTCGGTGCCGCGGCAATCGCCGCCGGCTGGTTCTACACCGGCGGCCCGAAGCCGTACGGCTACCTCGGACTCGGCGAGTTGTTCGTCTTCGTGTTCTTCGGTCTGGTGGCGACTGCGGGCACGACGTTCGCCGCGATCGAATCGGTCACTGAACTTTCGATCGTGATGGGTTGCGCCGTCGGCTCGTTGGCGTGCGCGCTGCTGGTCATCAACAATCTTCGCGACATCCCGACCGATCGGGTCGTGGGTAAGCGGACACTGGCCGTCAGACTTGGCGACCAACGCACGCGACAGTTCTACGTTGCGCTGATCGCCACGACGTTCGTGCTGTGCGCTGTCGCCGCAGCCTGGCGCATGCCGGCGCTCCTCGCGATCCTTGCGATCCCACTGGCGATCGCTCCGATCAAGTCGGTGCTCGGGGGAGCGACCGGGGCCGCCTTGATTCCCGTGCTCGGCGCAACCGGCAAGTTGCAAATGGCCTGGGGGCTCCTGGTGACCGTCGGCCTCGCCGTGGGGGCCTGAGCGACTGTCGTTCCGACGAAGGTGTCAGCGGTTCCAGCGCGCGATTGCGTCAACAGTTGCCTCGGGCTGTTCCAGGTGGACCGAGTGGCCGGCGCCGGCAACGATCTCGAATGTGGCATCACCGAGGTGTTCGGCCAAGCGCTCGCCGAGCGCGCAGAACTTCACATCGTTGGCGCCGGCCAGCACCAGTACCGGTACGCGGATGTCGGCGAGTCGTTCCCACATCGGCTCTTGCGTGCCGGTGCCGGTCGAGCGCAGACTCGCAGCGAGTCCGGCGGCCGTGTTACGCAGCCGGTCGCTGCGCAGTGCCGTGTGGGGGGTGAGGCCGGCGAAGAGTGCATTGGCGAGCCACTCGTCGATGAACGCCTCGACGCCGACCTCCTCGATGTGGTCGGCGAGACGTTCGTCGGCCGCCCTGCGCTGCGCACGCTCCGAGTCGTTGTCGATGCCGGCGGTTGCACCGATCACGACGAGCGCCTGGACACTGTCGGGATGGGCGAGGGCGGCGTGCAGCGACACTCTGGCACCCATCGAATAGCCGATGTAGGTCCCGGGGCCGCATGTGGTCACGAGCCGATCAGCGGACGCCCACAGGTCGTCATCGGCCGGCGGGGGGGCGTCGCCGTGTCCCGGCAGATCGACGGCCACGGTGCCGGCGCCCGGCACTCGTTCCTTCAGCAGTCGCCCGAAGCGCTCCCACGAACGCGCCGTCTGGGTGAAGCCGTGGGCGAGGACGAACCGTGGGGCGTGGTCGACGGCGTCGACGAACCCTGCCGCGCGGTCGACGGCGTCGTGGCGCATCAATCGGTCGCGGCGACGGCCTGATCGGCCATCCGGCGCAGCACCTTGGCGAACGTCTCGGGATCCTGGGCGCCCGGGATCGCCCACTGGCCGTTGACGACGTACGTCGGCACCGCAGTGATGCCGTTGTCCGCCGCGAGGTTCAGTTCGGCCTCGACCTCGGCGGTACCTCGGCCCGACCGGAGGAAGTCGATGATCTCGTCGCGATCGAACCCGACGTCGGCGGCGCAGTCGGCCAACACGTCGGGGTCGCCGATGTCGAGTCCGTCGGTGAAGTAGGCCTTGAGAAGCCGCTCCTTCATGATGTCCTGCGACGTGGCGCCGTGCGCCTCGTGTCCGGCGAGCCAGATGAGGCGGTGGGCGAGGCGTGTGTTGGCACGCAGCGCCCGGTCCATGTGGAACTCGAGCCCGACGTCGGCCGCGGTCGCCGTGACGTTCGCCATGATCGCCTCGGCATGCTCGCGGCCGCCGAACTGCTTGGCGTACGCGTCGATCACCGGGCCGGACACTCCCGGCTCCGCTGTCGGGTCGAGTTGGTATGCGTGGTAGGTGACGTCGAAGTCGACCGCCATTCCATCAGCGCTCAGTTCGCTGCGCACGAGATCGAGACCGGTGGCGAAGCGCCGCTTGCCGATGTAGCACCAGGGGCAGACCACATCGGACCAGATCTCGACCGACACCGTCGGGATCGTGGTCGGCGTCGCGGGCATCGTCGAGTCGACCGTCATGTTCCACACGGTATGCGCCTATCGTCGTCGAGCAATGGTCGGCGATGCGATTCCACGTCCTGAAGACGTCCAGGCGACCTTCTGCACAACGCTGGTCGACGAGTGGGTCGGTCGCGGCGTTCACCATGCGGTGATTGCTCCCGGATCTCGATCGACGCCGATGGCCGTTGCGTTGGCCAGCCGTTCGGATATCGAGATCCACGTGGTTCACGACGAGCGATCAGCCGCGTTCGTTGCTCTCGGTCTGGGTCTCGATGGTGTTCCTGCGCTCCTGCTGTGTACCAGCGGCACGGCGGCGGCGAACTTCTTCCCCGCCGTGGTCGAAGCCGGCCTCTCGGAGGTTCCGATGATCGTGCTCACCGCCGATCGTCCCGACGAACTCCGCGGGGTTGGCGCGCCGCAGACGATCGACCAGGTCGACCTGTACGGCAAGCACGTTGCGTGGTCCCGCGATCCGGGTGTCGCCGACGACAACGAGCGCAGCCTGTGGCGCGAGCTTGCTGCAGACGCTCATTCCCACGCCACGGCCGGGCCGGTGCAACTCAATCTCGCCTTTCGCGAGCCGCTGCTCGGCGTGGCGGGGGAGCTGCCGGAACCCATCGGCCGTCCGACTCGCATGGCCCCCGTGCGCCGCTTCGACGAGGTTCCCGACGCTGTCGATGCTGTGCGAGGGCTGATCCTCGTCGGCGGTCGCAGCGGCGTGAGCGCCGATGACATCGCCGTGCTGCACCGCGTCACCGGGTGGCCGGTGGTCGCCGATCCCGTCTCTGGCTTTCGACACCTCGAAAAGGTGATCACGACCGCCGACGCTCTGTTGCGCTGCGAACCCTTCGCCGACGAACATCTTCCCGATGTGATCGTGCGCGTCGGGCGGCCCGCGGCCTCGAAGGTGCTCGCACAATGGACAGCGAGGGCGACAGGGGAGGGAGCGACGCTCATCCAGGTCGGTGGCCCCGGCGTGATCGATCCGGACCACAACGTGTCGGCCGTGTGCTCGATCGACGCGCTCCTCGAACGGATCGGGGTGGGCCCACGCCCGCCCGGGCAGTGGCTCGGGTCGTGGATCGATGCCGAGCAGCTCGCCGATGCGGCGATCACGGGTGCTCTCGACAACTTCGACGAGTTGACGGAACCCGCCGTGGCGCGCACGGTCGCCGATCACCTCCCGGCGGGTGCCGAGTTGACGGTGGCGTCCTCGATGCCGGTTCGTGACCTCGAGTGGTTCGGCGGACGCGCAGCGCGGGCCCACTCGAACCGCGGGGCAAACGGCATCGACGGTGTGCTGTCGACCGCGCTCGGCATCGCCTG
>JBGTEH010000030.1:0-4820 GCA_041747915.1 Ilumatobacteraceae bacterium | reverse complement strand
GCAGCGTGAACCGGGTTCTTCATCGTGATGACGCCGATCGCGCCGCCGAGGATCATCACCGCAGCAGCGACGAAGACCACGTATTCGAGAAAGGTTGCGTCGCTCACCGCTCGACTCGCTTGACGGTTCGCTCGGGCTTGTCGCGCTCGACCTGGGTGGGCTCGGGAGCGCGCACGCCGTAGCCGAGTTCGCCGCTCCAGCCGACTTCGCCTTCGAACGTCGCGTCACCCGACGGCGACGTGGCGCGCATCCAACCGCTGGTGAGCAGGTCGTCACCGGCGCGCCAGTCCTCCCACGGGAGCTTCTGGGGCATGCCCTCATCGTCGACGACGAGTTCGGCCTTGGTGTAGATGGCGTCGTTGCGATTGGTGAACGAGAACTCGAAGAGCTTCGACTCGGTGATCGCCTCGGTCGGGCACGCCTCGACGCACAGGTCGCAGTGGATGCAACGCAGGTAGTTGATCTCGTATACGAACCCGAACCGCTCGCCCGGCGAGGTCGGGTTCTCGGGGTCGTTGTCGGCGCCGCGAACGTGGATGCAGTCGGCGGGGCACACACCGGCGCACAATTCGCAGCCGATGCACTTCTCCATGCCGTCCTCGTAACGGTTCAACACGTGGCGACCGTGCAGGCGCTCGGGGCGCTCCAGCTTCTCGTCGTGGGCGACATCTCGTGCGTCGTCATTGCGCTTCTTGGCCCGTCGGCCGCCGGCGTACTCGGTGGTCACACGATCTCCACCGAACAGGCGGTGTTGGCGAATCGTGACGCCGAATCCCTCGAGATAGCCCATCAGACCTTCACTCCTGTGTTGTCGTTCACTCCTGTGTTGTCGTTGACGGCGGCTCGATTGCGGGCGCTCACCCGTAGGGCGGCGGCGAACATCGCCGATGCGACGACGGCCACGACGAAGCTGATGACCACGACGCGCGCGCTGTCGAGCGCGTCGCCGTCGGGCGAGAACTCACGCAGGGCCGCGAGCAGCAGGAACCAGCCGAGTGCGATCGGAATCAGCACCTTCCAACCGAGGTCCATGAGTTGGTCGTAACGAAGGCGCGGCAGCGTCGCACGGAACCACACGAAGAGGTAGAGGAACGCGAACAGCTTCAGCACGAACCACAGGGTTCCCTCGAGCGCTCCCGGGATGATGGGGATGTCGAACAGCGCTTGCGGACCGCCCATGAACAAGGTGACCATGATTGCCGACATCGTGACGACGTTCATGAACTCCGACAGGAAGAAGAGCGCGAATCGGATCCCCGAGTACTCGGTGTTGAATCCACCGACGAGTTCCTGTTCGGCCTCGACGAGATCGAACGGGGGACGGTTCAATTCGGCGGTCACGGCGATCAGGAAGATCACGAACGGCACGATGCCCGTGGTGATGACGTTCCAGTCGACGAAGCTGTCCTGGCGTGCCACGATCCCGGCGGTCGACAACGTGCCCGACGACAGCAGCACGGCCGCCAGGCTCAAGCCGAGGGCGGCCTCGTAGGAGATCATTTGGGCCGACGCCCGCACCGATCCGAGCAGCGGGTACTTCGATCCGCTCGACCAACCGGCGAGCATGATGCCGTAGACCCCGATCGACGACATCGCCAACACCCACAAGATGCCGACCGGCGGATCGGCCAACTGCACCCGGGTGACCTCGCCGAACCAAGTGACCGAGCCGTCGTTGCCGTCGGAGAAGTCGCCGCCCAGCGGGATCACGGCCCAGATCAGGAACGCCGGGACGAAGGCCAGGAACGGAGCCAGGCGGAACACGAAGCGGTCGGCCCGACTGGGCAGCAGGTCCTCCTTGAAGAACGCCTTGATGCCGTCGGCGAGCGTCTGCAGCATGCCGAACGGGCCGGCCATGTTCGGTCCGATCCGGTTCTGCATGCCCGACACGACCTTGCGCTCGTACCAGACCATGAACATCGTCGACACGAGTCCGAGTACGAAGATGAACACGACCTTGCCGAGCACGATGAGCAGCGGGGTCCACAACAGGGGCCCTTCGACGATCGGGTCGAGCGCGAACATCAGACCCGCTCGATCCTCACATCGGTGGTGGCGGTGCGGCCGTCGATGATGTCCTCGATGGTGCCCCCGGCCTGATTGAACGGCGACCACACCACTCCGCGCGGCACCAGCGGGTTCGAACGGATCGGCAACACCGTGCCCGTGCGTGCGCTGACGACCTTGACGTCGCTGCCGTCGACGACGCCGATGGCGTCGAGATCGAGCGGGTGGACGTGGACGGCCGACCCCGCCGCAAGGTTGACGAGTGAGCTCGACATCTGGGTTCCGACTGCCCGGTCGTACAACTTTCGACTCACCACCAACCGATAGTCATAGCTGTTGCGGCCGGGCGCAGAGAAGACCACGGGCTCCAGCGTCGCAGCGATGGGTGCGGTGAGGACGCCGTCCGGCGCGTCGGCGAGCGCTTCGACGGTGGCATCTGCGAACGTCTCGATGTCCGACGCGATCAGCGCGGTGACGTCAGCAACGGTCGACACGCCGCGCAGCGGATGATCCGCGCCGAATGATCGATCGCCGATCATCAACCCGAGTTCGACGGCGATCATCCAGTCGGGTCGGCTCGTACCGGTTGCCGTCACCTGCTGGGCCAGCGTGGTCACGCGACCCTCGAGGTTGGTCGTCGTGCCGGCCTTCTCCCCGTACGCCGAGGCGGCGAGTACGACATCGGCATGTTGCGTCGACTCGCACGCGAAGGTGTCGATCGCGAGAATGCGACGGGCCCCCGCGATGGCTCGGCGGGCGAGGTCGGCGTCGGGGCAGTCGTTGAGTGGATCGGCCCCGAGCAGTACGAGCAGTTCGATCCGGCCTTCGGCAGCGGCCGTCAGCGTCGCCAGTGCGTCGTGGTCGGCATCGCCCGGCGCGAGACCGAGCGCCGATGCACCCACGACATTGCCTCGCCGTAGCGCCGGCAGGACCTTCGCCGCCGGTACTTCCGCGAGGAAGGTTTGCAGCGCCGCCACCGTGGCCTCGGCCGATTCGGCGAGATTCGAGCGACCTGCGACGACCACGACATCGCCCGAGGCGAGCTGCTCCGCCACGTCGTCGTCGGCGAGCGCTTTGGCCACGGCGTCGCGCTGGGCGCCGGGTTCGTAGCGCTCCGATCTCCAGGCGTACGGGGTCATCCCGGTCTCGAACGTGGAGAACTCGATGATGCGACTGCGGCCCTTTTCAGCGGCGTCGCGCAGCCGCAGGTAGAGCACCGGCAGCTCCTCTTTCAGATCCGGGCCGAGGAGGACGATCGTCGAGGCGTTCGCAGCGTCGTCGATGGTGGCGCGGTCGAGGCCGAGGATCCCGACGGGCAGGCCATCGCCGAGCTGGGCGTCACGGTGCGTGATCCCGATGGTGTCGGCGAGTTGCGCCCACGCGTAGGCGTCTTCGTTGGTGCCTCGTGCGCCTCCCAGCAACGCCACGCTCTCGGGCCCGCCGGCGGCCAGCGCATCAACGACCAGCGATCCGGCCGCTCGCAGCGCCGTGTTCCACGATGTCTCGGCCAGGCCGCTCGACAATTT
Source organism: Ilumatobacteraceae bacterium (assembly GCA_041747915.1). GTDB lineage: Bacteria > Actinomycetota > Acidimicrobiia > Acidimicrobiales > Ilumatobacteraceae > Sva-07. The sequence continues at coordinate 1,287 of JBGTEH010000030.1, read as the reverse complement.
CACGAGCGGTGTGCGCAGGCGTTGAGATGAGTTGACCGCCTCGAAGTTGAAGCGCCCCCGATCGCACAGCCAACCCCAGTTGACAGGGTCGGAGTCGACGCCCTGATAACGCAACAGTTCGTCGCGGCTCGACTGCACCACTGTTCGACAACCGACCGCGCAGGTGGTGCACGTGGACTCCTGCTGGGTGAGATCCCAGGGGCGCGCCTTGAAGCGGTACGGCTTCGCCGTCAAAGCGCCCACGGGGCAGATCTGCACCGTGTTGCCCGAGAAGTACGACACGAACGGCTCGTCGGGGAACGTCATCACCTGGGTGTTGTTGCCGCGGCTCACGAAATGGATGAGCTTGTCGCCGGCGACCTCGTCGGCGAACCGGGTGCAGCGGTCGCACAGGATGCAGCGCTCGCGGTCGAGATACACGAGGTCGGAGATCGGGATCGGCTTCTCGTAGTGCCGCTTCGACTCGACGTAGCGACTCTCGCCGGGGCCGTGGCTGAAGGCCTGGTCCTGAAGTGGACATTCGCCGCCCTTGTCGCACACCGGGCAGTCGAGCGGGTGGTTGGCGAGCAGCAGCTCCAGCATGCCCTCTTGGGCACGAGCGACCTGTTCGGTGTCGGTGCGCACGACCTGGCCGTCGGCGACCGGGGTCATACACGACACGACCATCATCGGCCCGCGAGGACCCTCCACCTCGACCATGCATTGGCGACACATGCCCACCGACGACATGCGCGGGTGGTAGCAGAAGTGCGGGATGTACTCGTCCGCGCCGAGCGCGGCGGCGATCACCATGTCGCCCTTGCGCGCAGCGATCTCACGGCCGTTGATCGACAGCGTGACCGCGTTCGGGTCGGGTTCGGGTTCGGGCTCGGCGACCGCTTCGGCGGTCTCGGCCGCTTCGCCGTGGGCCGCCTCGGCCGACGCGACATCGATCAGCTCGGCGTCGGTGTCGGGCTCGTCGCTGGCGTCGCTCACTGTGCGACTCCCGCCATCACCGGAATCGTGCGACGTTCGGCGCGCGTGGTCACCAGCGCCGCAAAGTCCTCGGGGAACAACGTCATCGCCGAGTGGATGGGCACATATGCCGACGGGCCGACGAAACAGATCGTGGTCATCTTGTACGGGAACGGGACCGCTTCGAGTCCTAGGCGTTCGCTCGAGGCATGCGGCATCTCACCGGGGCAGATGGTCTGGCCGACATCGAGGATCGTCTGCAGATCGGCATCGGTGCCGTGGCCGTCGACGATGCGCTGCACGAGTCGATACAACCACGTTCCACCCTCGCGA
>JBGTEH010000029.1:0-6387 GCA_041747915.1 Ilumatobacteraceae bacterium | reverse complement strand
CGTGCTCGGCCCCACCGTCAACCTCCACCGCACCCCGATCGGCGGGCGGACCTTCGAGTGCTACAGCGAGGATCCAGAACTCACGGGATCCCTCGCCTCGGCATACGTGCGCGGCGTCCAGTCGCACGACGTCGCGGTCACCGTCAAGCACTTCGCCCTCAACGACACCGAGATCGAGCGGATGACGGTGGATGTCGACGTCGACGAACGAACCCTGCGCGAGCTGTATCTCCGCCCGTTCGAACGCACGGTGAAGGAGGCGGGCGCCTGGGGCATCATGAGCGCCTACAACCGCGTGGCGGGTGAGTTCTGCGCCCACAATCGTCGGCTGCTCACCGACATCCTCCGCGACGAGTGGGGCTTCGACGGCTTCGTCGTGTCCGACTGGTACGGCGTGCACGACGCGGCCCCCGCGGCCAACGCCGGCCTCAGCCTCGAAATGCCGGGACCCGTGCACGTGTACGGGAACAAGCTCGCCGATGCAGTCGAGCAGGGCGAGGTCACCGAGGATCAGGTCGATCGGCTCGTGCGCGATCTCCTGGTCTTGGCGAATCGCACCAAGGCCGACGAGCGATCGGCCGACGACGCCGAACAGTCGATCGACGATCCGACCGAGCGAGCCCTCACGCGACGCGCTGCGATCGCCGGCACCGTGCTCCTCCGTAACGATCTCGTCGACGGTTCGCCGGTGCTGCCGTTCGACGCGGCGACCATCCGCTCGATCGCGGTCATCGGCCCGAATGCAGCCATCGACCGCTGCATGGGAGGCGGATCCGCGAGCCTCACTCCCTTCGGGCACCGCACGCTCCTCGCTGCACTGACCGATCGAATCGGCCCGGGCACCCCGTCGAACGCCACGATCGCCTACGAGCCCGGCGTGCGCATCGACCGGCTCACCCCGGTGGTCCACCGGGCGCAACTCGAACGCCCCGATGGCGAACCCGGCCTGCTCGTGTCGTACGTGAACGGCACCGACTGGGATGGAGCGGTCGTGGCCGACGAGACGTCGGCGACCTCGCTCGTGCGGTTCTTCGGCTCGACGCCCGCCGGCGTGGACCCACGCGGATTCGCCGCGCGCATCGATGGGGCGTTCGTTCCCGACGCCGACGGCCCGCACACGTTCGGCATCGTCAGCACTGGCCCCGTCTCGTTCGCCATCGACCGCGGCGACGGCCTGGTCACCGTGATCGACGATCCGGACATGGAACTCGCACGCAGCGAGGAGTTCTTCGGCTACGGCAGCGTCGAGGTCACCGAGACCATCGAATGTCGGGCCGGAGTCGCCGTGTCGTTGGCGCTGAAGTGGTCGACCGCGGCCGGCAACGGGTTCGCCGCCATCCGACTGGGAGTTCGGTCACCGGAGCCCGCCGATCTCATGGATCGCGCAGTTGCTGCCGCAGCGGCTGCCGACATCGCGGTCGTGGTGGTGGGGACCAATGACGAGTGGGAAACCGAGGGCCACGACCGAACCACCATGGACCTGCCGGGCCGCCAGGACGAACTGGTGCGCCGTGTCATCGCGGCCAATCCCCGTTCAGCGGTGATCGTCAACGCGGGCTCACCGGTCACGATGGACTGGGCGGCCGACGACGACTCCGAGTCAGCGCCGGCAGTCCTCACGTCGTTCTTCGCCGGCCAGGAGCAGGCGGAGGCGCTCGTCGATGTCGTGTTCGGCGACGCCGATCCCGGCGGACGCCTCCCCACGACGTTCCCGAAGCGCCTCGCCGACCACCCGGCATTCCTCCATCACCGTCCCGATCACGACAGCTCCGGCGCCGGCACGCAGCGCTACGGCGAGGGCTTGTTCATGGGGTACCGCAGCTACGACGCCCGCGGAGTCGAGCCTCGCTTCGCATTCGGCCACGGCCTCAGTTACGGCAACGCCGAGTGGGGCGAGCCGACCGTGTCGGCCACCACGATCGAGTCCGGTGATCACGTCACAGTGACCGTGCCGGTGGCGGCCGTCGGCAATCGCGACGCCACGGTGGTCGTGCAGGCGTACGTGGCGCCTGTGTCACCGCGAGCGCAACGGCCGCCGAAGGAACTCAAGGCGTGGGCGAAGCTCGTCGTGGTCGCCGGCACCACGGAGGACGTCAGCGTCGGCCTCGGCCCGGACGCCTTCCATCACTGGGACACCGCGACCAGCGCGTGGACCGTCGAGCCCGGTGACTACGACATCGTGATCGCCGCGTCGGCGACCGACGAACGGGCCCGCCTGCGCGTCACCATCACCTGAGCAACCAGACGAGCAGCCGCTGGCGGCCCGCGACGCGGCCCACTGCCGGGGGCCGGGCGGGTGTTGTCGGTAGCGTTTCCACGACATGGCCGTGATCGTCGCAAGCATCATCACCGACTTCACGGACTGGCTCGACGAGTTCTCGTCGAACTGGTGGTTCCTCCTGATCATCTTCTCGGTCGCATTGCTCGACTCGGTGATCCCCATCGTGCCCGGCGAGACCACCGTGATCGCCGGTGGGGTGGCGGCAGGCGCCGGCAACCAATCGCTCGCCCTCGTGATCCTCGCTGGTGCGTCGGGCGCGTTTCTCGGTGACAACCTCGCCTATACGATCGGCAACCGCTTCGGACCGCGCGTCGAGGCATGGGCCGCCCGCAAACCGTCCCGCGCCGCACGGCTCGAAGGCGCCGGCCGCCAGATCCGCAAACGCGGTGGCCCACTGCTGATCACCGCTCGCTTCATCCCCGGCGGTCGCACCGTTCTGACCGTGTCATCGGGCCTCACTGGCCAGCCACGCCAGTGGTTCGCTGCCTGGGTTGCGGTCGCCGCCGTGATCTGGGCCACGTATGCCGCCGGCCTCGGCTACCTCTTCGGTCAGGCGTTCGAGGACAACTCGGCGATCGCGTTCTGGCTCGCGTTCGGCACCGCCCTGGGGATCACCGCGCTCGTCGAGATCATCCGCTGGATTCGCGATCGAGGAACCGAACCAGCGATTGCGCCCGCCGAGGAAGCCGACCGTACGCTGGGCTGATGATTGCGCTGATCCCGGTACGTGACCGCGTGCTGCCCGCCGGTGCGGCCGAGACGATCAGCGAATGCGACGGCCACGCGCTGGTCGTGGGCAGTGGCACCGGCGACATCGACTTCGATGGCCTGGCGCACACGGCCCACCTGCTGGAACTCGGCGCCGTCGAGCCTGCCCGGTGGACGGCATCGCTCGCCGGAGTCATCCGCCAGCTCGCCGAGAAGGGGGTCGACACCGACATCGTCGTGCTCCCCCACGCCCCGGACGGACGCGATCTCGCTCCGCACCTGGCGCTCGCCCTCGATCGACCACTCTTCGCCGGCGCCACCGAGGTGGCAGCGCATCGCGTTCGTCTCGCGCGCTGCGGGGGCCTGGAACTCCACGAGCATCGACCGGGTGGGCCGTTCGTCGCAACGCTCCAGACCGCAGCACGAGGACTCGTGTCCTTCACTCCCCCGGCCGTCGTCGAGCGCATCGACGCGCCTGACCCGACCGCCGACGTCCACGACGCGCATGTCGTCGAGGTGCTGGGGCCCGATGTGCAGACCATGGATCTCAGTGAGGCCGGCCGGATCGTCGGCGGCGGTGCCGGTCTCGCCGCCGAGGACCGCTTCGGTCAACTCGACCGGTTCGCCAACGCCATCGGTGCCGTGATGGGCGCAACTCGCGTCATCACCGACCGGGCGTGGGTGCACCACGATCGCCAGATCGGCACGACCGGCGTGGTCGTCGATCCCGAGCTGGACCTGGCGTTCGGCGTGAGTGGGGCTGTCCAGCACACGAGCGGACTCGGCCATCCCGACCACATCATCAGCGTCAACACCGACGCCCACTGCCCGATGATGACGATGTCCGACCTGGCCATCGTCGCCGACGCCAACGAGACGCTCGAAGAACTGCTCCGGCTGATCGAAGGCCGGAGCACAGTCGACACGGGCGGCACCGCGCAGGTGCACGAGGGCGCCCATGGCTGAGATGCACGCCGATGTCATCGTCGTCGGCGCCGGCCCGGCGGGGTCGGCGGCCGCGACGGTGCTCGCCCGGAGGGGCCACTCGGTGATCCTGCTCGAACGCGGCGGCTTCGCGGGCGCGAAGAACATGTACGGCGGAGTCGTGTACCCGCGCATCCTCGACCAACTGCATCCGCAGTGGTGGCTCGAGGCGCCGATCCAGCGTTGGGTGACCCGCCGCTCCACCATGGTGCTCACCGACACCCAGGCACTCACGGTCGACTTCCGGTCGACCAACTGGGGAGCGCCTCCCTACAACGGAGCGACGGCGTACCGGCCCGACTGGGATCACTGGCTCGCCGGCAAGGCCGAGGCCGACGGAGCCATGCTCGTGTGTTCGACCACCGCCACGGGCTTGCTGCGCGACCACCGTGGGCACATCGCAGGCGTCACCACGGACCGGCCCGACGGCGACCTGCGCGCCCGTGCGGTCATCGCCTGCGACGGCGTCAACAGCTTCCTCGCCAAGGAGGCGGGGCTCTACGGCGAGGTCGACGCGGCGAACTACACAGTGGGTGTCAAAGAGACCATCGCGCTGCCCAAGGAAGTGATCGACGAGCGCTTCGCGGTGCGCGACCGTGAAGGCGTCGACATCGAGATCCTTGGCGGAACGTCGGGGGTCAACGGTGGTGGGTTCATCTACACCAATCTCGACACGCTCGCCGTCGGCGTGGTGCTCAAGCTGCCCAAACTCGGCGCCCAGAAACTGCGTCCCGAGCAGATCATCGCCAACCTCAAGACGCACCCTGCGATCGCCCCGCTGGTGGAGGGTGGCGAGGTCAAGGAGTACTCCGCACATGTGATCCCCGAGGCCGGGTTGTCGATGATGCCCACGATGACGGCCGACGGGATGCTCGTCGCCGGCGACGCCGCCGCGATGTGTCTTGCCGCAGGCATCTGGCTCGAAGGGGTCAACTTCGCCATGGCCAGCGGCATGTACGCCGGTGAAGCGACCGCCGATGCCTTGGCGGCCGGTGACACGAGCACCACCGGCCTGGCCGGTTACGAGCGTCGCCTGCGTGACACGTTCGTGTTGCGCGATCATCGCAAGCTGCGCCGGGCACCATCGCTGGTGTTGTCGGACCGCGTACAGCATCTCTACCCCGACATGATCGCCAACACGGTCGAGCGCATGTTCCGTGTCGACAACCCGTCACCGAAGCCGGGGTTACACCGCATCCTCGACGAGGAACGCAAGCGAGCCGGCGTCAAGGTGCGCGACCTCGCCCGTGACGCTCTCGACGGTCTACGGAGCTTCGGATGAGCGCCGACGCGAGCGGGCAGTCGGGCGAGCGCTGGCCCGCACTGTCGTTCGAGGACCTGATCGGATCGACGCGTTTCGACATCCACGAACGTGCCCACATCGTCGTGGACGACACGATCTGCGCCGACTGTTCGACCCGCGAGTGCGTGGTGGCGTGTCCGGCGAATCTGTTCGTACCCACCAGCGACGGCGGGATCCTGTTCAACTACGAGCAGTGCTTCGAGTGCGGCACGTGCTACCTGCTGTGCAACAAGGAGGGTGCCATCACCTGGACCTACCCCGAAGGCGGTTACGGCGTCGTGTTCAAGCGGACGTGAGCGTCTCGGCGGAACCGGTGCGGGTATGGACAAGGTGACAGGTATGAGGATCGCCGTGTGCTGGAAGTGGGTGTCGCTCGACCGCGAGCACGATCCCGACGAGCGTTGGGCAGGGGTGTCGGCTGCCGACGAGGCGGCGCTCGAGACGGCGCTGACGATCGCCGACACCGTCGGCGACGGCACCGATGGAGGTTGCGTCGTCGACGTCGTCTGCGTAGGGCCGCCCGCCGCCGACGACGTGTTGCGTGATGCCCTGGCCGCTGGCGCGAGCAGCGCCGTCCGGATCGACTCGTCAGCGGTTCTCGACGGTCGCGCCGTCGCCGCCGCGATCGCTGCTCACGTGGGCCTCGTCGACCTGGTGCTGTGCGGTGACTACTCGCTCGATCGTGGCACCGGTTCGGTTCCCGCCTTCCTGGCGGCCGAATTGGGCGTTGCGCAGGCACTCGGCCTGGTTGAGGTGGGGATTGATGTGGGGGTTGAGGTAGGGGTCGAGGTCGATCGTGCCTCGCCGGCGCGGGCGGGCACGAGTCCATTTCGAGTGGTACGGCGGCTCGACGGTGGCCGCCGGGAGGTTCTCGAGGTGACCCTTCCCGCGGTGCTGTCGGTCGAGGGATCGGTGGCCAGGCTGCGCCGTGCGCCACTCGCTGCGTCACTTGCGTCGCGGCGCACTGCGATCACCGCGGTGCCTGGGCCGACGGAGCGACCTGACCGAGCCGAGACCCCTGTCGTGGTCCATCCCTACCGGCCCCGACCGCGAGCCTTGCCGGCACCCTGCGGCGACTCCCTGGCGCGCGTGCGAGCGATCCTCCGCCGCT
>JBGTEH010000028.1:0-36752 GCA_041747915.1 Ilumatobacteraceae bacterium | reverse complement strand
ACCGCTGCGACGACGCGACGTTCGCCGGGCGAGCCGCCGGCTTCGCCGCCGACACCGCCTTGTTCGCCATCGAGGGCCGTCACGCTCATGCGCCGTTCGGCGCAGCATGCTCCGCTGGTCACCTCGCCGGCGGGCCGGCCGGAGATCAGCAGCGTTACGATGCCGGCTACACGGCCGAACGTACCTTTCAGTCCGATTTCCTCATCCAACGACTCAACCTCACCTGATCGGCGCACCCCGCCGACTTACGCGAGCGTCTCAGTGCTGGTGGCGACGAAATGCCTCGACCAGGGCGTGGCGCGCTTCGGCGGGCGGGACATGGCGGGGCGACTCGCGTAGCACCTCGATCGAGTGCCGCAGTTGTGCGAGGTAGCCGTCGCAGCTCGGGCAGATTGCCAAATGCTCCTCGACCTGGACCCGCTCGGTGTCCGAGAGCGCTCCCTCCATCCATTCGGTGACAACCTCGACGAGCTGGGCACAGGTCACCGCAGGTTGCGCCCTCACTGATCCCCCTCGGCCGTGCCCACGAACCCCTCGAGTATTGCACGGGCCCTGCTTCGAGCTCGATGCAACAAGACGCGCTGATTCACCTCACTGATCGCGAGCAGCTCGCACACCTCGTACGACGAGAACCCGAGCACGTCGCGCAACTCCAAGACAGAGCGCTGTGTCTCGGGCAACGTGGCAATGGCGGCCAGCAGCCGATCCCCCAGTTCCGTAGCGAGCACGCTCGCTTCCGGCAGCTCCTCCGCCGACGGCGGCGACGACCAGAACCCGGCCCAGCGGCCGGTCTTTTCGAATCGGTCAGGGTCGACAGCTGGCGTCGCTTCGTCGCCGATCGACGAAAACGGTCGGACTCGACCCTCGCGTTCACCACGGGTCTGTGCGCGATTGACCAGGATCCGGAACATCCAGGTCTTCAGCGACGACCTTCCTTCGAAGCGATCAATGCCCGTGATCACCCCGAGGAAGGTCTCCTGTACCACGTCCTCCGCGGCTTCCTTCGACGCCACGTACCCGCGAGCGACATGCAGCATGCTCGTGTAGTACCGGTCGACCAGTGATGCGAACGCCTGATCGTCACCCGCGCGCAACCGCTCGACGAACGCCGCTTCATTCGTCGTGGTGCCGAGCTCCATTCGACCCAGGACGGTACTCCCGTCCCACCCGACCGGTGTCATCCTTGACGATCTCGATCAAGGGGCGTCGCTTTGTTTCCCGCAGCGTTACTCCGACGACCACGTGCCGCGGAAGTCCGCGAACAACGTCAGCCCACCGTCGACGAAGATCGTCTGGCCGGTGATGTAGCCGGCTTCGTCCGACAACAGGAACGCAGTCACCGCCGCCATTTCCTCGGCGTCACCAGCGCGTCCCATCGGAATGTGGCTCGTCACCATCGCGCGCTTGTCGGGGTCATCGATCCACGACCGGTTGATCGGGGTCACCGTCGCGCCGGGACCGATCCCATTGACGCGTATTCCGCGACCGGCGTACTCGAGGGCGAGCGTGCGGGTGAGGTTCTGCATACCGCCCTTGCTCACCGCGTATCCGAGGAACTTCGGCTTCGGAATGACCTGGTGGACCGACGACACGTTGACGATCGATCCCGGCCGATCATCGGCGAGCAGCTGTCGGACCTGCTCGCGTGCACACAGGAACGAACCGCGCAAGTTGACGGCGATCACGCGATCGAACGCCGCTGCGTCGAGCATGTCCGTCTCGCGAGCGACCTGGATACCAGCGTTGTTCACGAGGAAGTCAACCGTGCCGAACTCCGCGCGTACCTCGGCGAACATCCGCTCGACCGACGCTTCGTCCGATACATCGGCCTCGACGACGATCGCACGACTCGGTTGGCTACACGAGTTCACCGCATCGACGCAGGCTTCCAGCCCGGCATCGATCGCTTCCTTCGTGGCCAGCGCACCGTCGAGCGGACCGACGTAGTTGATCGCGACGTTCACCCCGTCGTTGCCCAGCCGGGTCGCGATCGCCTGGCCGATACCCGAACTGCCACCCGTGACGATTGCCGTCTTGCCGACGAGTCCATTCATGACACTCCTCAAATCCTCGAAGTCTGGGGCACGATCGATCGTGCTCGCGGCAGGTCAGTCCAGCGTGCTGGCCCGTCCGTTACACGCCGGCGACCAACTTCGACTATTCGCGAACATTTTCGTAACGATCCGCGGCCTCGATGGACTGCGAGACGTGGTGAGTCGAGGGAACGTCGCCAACGTCCTGCGCCGGTTCCGGCTTCGGCGCGGTCCGTATCTGTGCCAGCAGGTCGTCGAGCTCGTCACCGAGTACATCGAAGGTGCGATGACACCCGTCGAGATCGAGCATTTCGAACGGCATCTGCGCAGGTGTCGAGAGTGCGGGTACTTCGTCGAGCAGACGCGACGGACCGTTGACGTACTCGGCCGTGTACACCCGCAGCTGCCCGCCCGCGACACGTGCGAGGCGCTGATCCGCTCGTTCCACGACTTCCTGCGCACCTGATCGTCTCGACCCGTCACCTGTCCTCACCCGTCCCCCTCACGTCACCCTGGACCGTGTCACGTTTGGCAGGTTCGCCGGACAGACCGCCATGACCTGCATCACGTTCGGACGTCAGACAACCGGCTCGCTGGACGATGCCGCGCAACGCGAGTGGCTCGTGACCGATGGGCTCGGCGGCTTTGCGATGGGAACCGTCGCCGGGCTGCGGACGCGTCGCTACCACGGCCTGCTGGTCGTGGCGACCCAACCGCCGATCGGCCGGCACCTTGGGCTCGCCGCGCTCGAACCTGTCGCGCTGGTTGGCGACCGCCGGCTCGAGCTGTCCACGCACGAGTGGGCGTCTGGCGCAATCTCCCCCGCTGGCCACACGTTGTTGGATCGTTTCGACCTGATCGACGGGGTTCCGCGTTGGCAGTGGTCGGCCGATGACGTCACCATCCAGATGGAACTGGCGATGCCCCACGTTCGGCCAGGCGTCGTGACCCGATGGACCGTCCTGTCAGCACCCGGAACCATCAGGGTCGAGATCGGGGCACTCTGTACGTGGCGCGACGCCCACGGTGAACGGTTCGACGGAGGGGGTGATCCTGACATGTCCACCACCGCCGACGGATTCGTGTTCGAGGGGGCCTACCGCGTCGCCGGACCCGACTTCCGACCGGACGGCGCCTGGTATCACGGTGTTCGTCATCGCGAGGAATCGGATCGGGGCTTGAACGCCGTCGAGGATCTCTTCCACGCAGGCCGCTTCACCGCGTCGCTCGCGACGGGCGAATCGATCGACGTGTCGGCGTGGGCACGTGATCTCGACATGCCGGTCCCGCCAGCGGCTGACGTCATCGAGTCGAGGCGGGCTCGTGCCCGTGCGGTGGCCACCACCGCGGGCGCCACCGGCGAGTCCGACGCACTGCTCGCGCATGCGGCTGACCAGTTCGTGGTGACCGCAACGAACGGCCCGACCGTTGTCGCCGGCTATCCGTGGTTCGGTGAATGGTCCCGCGACACGATGACGTCGTACGAAGGTCTGTTCCTCGAAACCGGACGAGTCGAGGAAGGACGGGCGCTGCTCCTCACTGCTGGTGAGACGGTGTCGGAAGGAATGCTGGCCAACACTGCCGACGTCGGCATGACCGAGTACAACACCGCCGACGCGACGATGTGGTTCCTCCACGCGATCGGGCGCCACATCGAACGCACGGGCGATCTCGACCTCGGACGGTTGCTCCTGCCGACGATCGACGACGTGGTGCGCCATCACCTCGACGGAACCCGGTACGGACTCCGCGTCCACGACGACGGCCTCATCACCCAGGGTGCTGACGGTGTGGCACTCACCTGGATGGATGCCCGCGTCGATGGGCGACCGATCACTCCACGCGCTGGCAAGCCGGTCGAGGTCAACGCGCTGTGGATCAGCGGACTGTCCGCAGCAGCGCAGATTGCCCGCTCGGTGGGCGGTGACGACCAACGGTTCGAGGTGCTCGCGCAACGGGCTTCTGTCTCGTTCGCGCAGCGCTTCCCACGGCGTGGTCAGGGCTGGCTCGACGTCGCCGACGATGACAGCGGCGAGCAGATCCGACCGAATCAGGTGGTCGCTGCTGCGGTGATCGCTGGCTCGATCGCCGCGAGCGATGTCCAGGACGTGCTCTCTGCCACCGCATCACTGCGCACCTCGATCGGGCTTCGGTCGCTCGCGCCGCACGACGCGCACTACATCGGGCGGCATCGCGGTGGGCCAGGCGAGCGAGATGGCGCCTACCACCAAGGGACGGTGTGGCCGTGGCTTCTCGGCCCGCTCGTCGATCTGATGGCCAAGGGCGGGGACCACGACGATGCTGTCCGCGCTGTCGAGAATGCCGAACCTCACCTCGCAGAGTGGGGCCTCGGCTCGGTGTCGGAGACGGCCGACGGCGACGCACCTCACCAGGCGACGGGATGTCCGTTCCAGGCGTGGTCTGTTGCCGAATGGCTTCGGGCGCGCCGCGCCGCTCAGTGACCTCGACGACGAAGGGTTGTAACGCAACCGTCTCGGCGAGAGACGGCACGACATCGGACTGCTCGTCGCCCGCCCGTCACTCCCAACCAACGCAACGTTCTTGCGAGGAGAATCACACATGACCGACCACTACGACGTCATCGTCATCGGCTCGGGAGCCGGTGGCGGCACCGCGTTCCACGCGCTCGGCGCGGCGGGAAAGCGTGTTCTCCTTCTCGAACGGGGGGACTACTTGCCGCGGGAGCACGAGAACTGGAGCCCGGTTGCCGTCTGGGGCGAACACCGATATCGCAACAGCGGCGCTTACCTCGATCGCGACGGCACACCATTCCTGCCCAAGCAACACTTCTACGTGGGTGGAAACACAAAGGTGTACGGCGCGGTGTTGTTCCGGATGCGCGAACGGGACTTCGGCGTCGTTCAACACCACGGCGGCGAATCGCCGGCCTGGCCACTGAGCTACGCCGACTTCGAGCCCTGGTACAGCGAAGCCGAGCAGCTCTACCAGGTGCACGGCCGACACGGGATCGATCCTTTCGATCCGCCGGTGTCGAAGGAGTACCCCTATCCGCCGGTGACGAACGAACCCCGGATGCAACAACTGTGGGACGACCTCGCGGCCCGTGGTCTGCACCCCTTCCCGCTCCCGATGGGAGTTCTGCTCGACGAGTCCGCCCCGCATCTTTCCAAGTGCATCAAATGCGAGACGTGTGACGGCCACCCGTGCCTGACCAACGCGAAGTCCGACAGCGAGACGATCTGCGTCGTGCCGGCACTCGCCAGCTTCCCGAATGTGACCATGCTGACGAACTGTCGCGTCGAGCGTCTCGACACCGATGCTTCGGGGCGCAAGGTCTCAACCGTCGTCGTCGACCGTCAGGGCGAACGCGAGGAGTACTCCGCGAACGTCGTCATCGTCGCCTGTGGCGCCATCAACAGCGCCGCGCTGCTCTTGAAATCGGCCAACGACCACCATCCCGACGGGCTCGGAAACTCCTCCGGCGTCGTCGGTCGGAATCTGATGATGCACCACAACTCGGCGCTCATCGCGTTCTCCACGCTGCCCAACCCGACGCGCTTCCAGAAGACACTCGGAATCAACGACTATTACTACGGCGACGATGCGCTCGAGAGTGAATGGGAGTATCCGCTCGGGGCGATCCAGATGCTCGGTCGTCAGCACGTGTCGGCGTTCTCGGGCCCAGACGCTGTGGAACAGGCTGCTCACGCGGTCGAGTTCTGGCTGACGACCGAGGATCTTCCGAGCGAACGAAACCGCGTGACGGTCGAGCCCGACGGCACGGTCAAGGTGGCCTATTGGGACACCAACGCCGTCGCCCATGAGCGACTGATCGACAAATGGAAAGGGCTGCTCGAGACGATGCGGTGTCGCGACGAGTACTTCGAGATCGGCCACTACAACGGTGGACGGAACTCGATCGAAGGCGTATCCCACCAGAACGGCACGGTTCGGTTCGGGACGGACCCGACGACTTCGGCGCTCGACATCAACTGCAAGTTGCACGACCTCGACAACGTGTATGTCGTCGACAGCTCCTTCTTCCGCTCGTCGTCGGCCGTCAATCCGACGTTGACCATCATCGCCAACGCGCTGCGCGTTTCCGCTCACCTCGTCGATGAGATGAGCTGAGATGACGCGAGCATCGTTCTGGAGCGCGTTGCGCGCCCGGTGGAAAGTGTTGCTCCCGGTCGCAGTGGTCGGTATCGGAGTCCTCGCGTGGCTCGTGTTCGGGGTGTTCGCCGTGCAGACGTTGTTCATCGACGACACGGTCGATGAAGCTTCGCCCGTCTTCACTGCCGGGCCAGGTGCCTCGGGCCTCCCGAGTGACGCGATCAGCGCGGAGCTCGCCAGCGACATGAACGAGGAGATGGCAGCCGACAGCGTGCCGGTTCTGGCCGAGGTCGATCAGCCGCCCCCGGAGATGGGGATCGAAGCCGAACCGGATCAACCGACCGAATCGACCGAGCCGGCACAAGCAGTCGAGCCCGTGGAACCGGTCGTGGTGACGCTGGTCGACGGAGTTTTCATGGACCGCAGCCACCCGACGTCGGGCCGCGCGCTCGTGCTCAACGACGGATCCACGCAGCGCTTCCTGCGCTTCGAGGACTTCGAGACCGACAACGGCCCGGATCTGAACGTCTATCTGTCGTCCGCCGCCCCTGACGCTTCGGTCGACCAACTGGGCGCCGACTTCGTCGACCTCGGTGACCTCAAGGGCAACGTCGGACCACAGAACTACGAGATCCCACCCGATGTGGATCTCGACCGGTACTCGACCGTGGTCGTCTGGTGTGTGCGATTCGGTGTTGCATTCGGATCAGCTGGCCTCACCCCCCCGTCATGATTCAACCGACCGCCTTCGTCGTGCACGACCCGTCGTTCGAGACGGTGCTCGGGTCGGATCCGCAGCTGATCGAGGTCATCGCGACCGACGCCCACGAGGGCCTCGTCTATGCGCCGGTTGAGGATGCGCTGTACTTCACGACGCTTCCTCGGTTCTCGACCACGCCCGCGAACTGTGGACCGCTGGTGGCGATCAAGCGACTCGCGCTCGACGGCAAGCGTTTTCCGATCGGACCCGAACGCCTCAGCACCATCGAGGTCGAGGTTCACGCCGCCAACGGCATGTGCCTCGACCACCACGGCCACCTCGTGGTGTGCGAGCAGGGCGACGTGACGCATCACGGTCGCATCAGCCGTGTCGATCCGACGTCGGGCGCGGTCGACACCATCGTCGACGAGTGGGCGGGCTTGCGGCTCAACTCGCCCAACGACGTCGTCGTGAAGAGTGACGGCACCATCTGGTTCACCGACCCGTCGTACGGGTACCTGCAGGGGTTCAAGGACGTCGCAGAGATCGGCGACTTCGTGTACCGCTACGACCCGGCGACGGGCCGGATGTCGGTGGTGGCCGACTCGTTCGTCAAGCCGAACGGCCTGGCCTTCTCGCCTGACGAGACCACGCTGTACATCACCGACAGCGGCGCCAACCAAGCGCCCGGCAGCTACCACGTGCACCTGCCGCACCACGTCATCGCGTTCGACGTCTCCGACGGCCGGCGCCTCACCAACTCCAGGTTGTTCGCCGTCACGTCGCCTGGATTCCCTGACGGAATCAAGGTCGACGATGTCGGCCGGGTCTTTGCATCGTCTTCTGCCGGCGTCCAGATCTTCGACACCGTGGGGGAACTGATCGGAGAGATCCATCTGCCGGGGACCGTCAACTTCACGTTCGGCGGCGTCGATCGAGACGTCTTGTTCATCGCGACTGACACAGCCATCTGGGCGGCGATCACCACCGCTCGTGGTCCACGACTGCCGCTTGCTGCGGCGCAAGGAGTTCAACCATGCCCATGACCAGGTCACGCACAATCATCGATCTCGCCGGTGCCACGGAGGTGATGGCGGCCGCACTCGAAGCGGCACGGGCCCAAGGCAGCCGGGTGGTGATCGCCGTGGTCGACCCGTGGGGCAACACGCTGTTGATGAGCCGCACCGAGAGCGCCCAAGCAGCCAGCTCCCAGGTCGCGATCGACAAGGCCCGCACCGCCGCCATCTTCGTGCGGCCGAGCCGCGACATCGAGGCCCAGGTCAGCGGCGGACGACTCGGTGCTCTCGCACTTCACGGTGCGGTCGCCCTGACCGGTGGCATTCCCTTGGTCGTCGATGGCGAGGTCGTCGGCGCCATCGGCACGAGCGGCGAGACTCCCGACGAGGACGAGGCGATCTCGATCGCAGGTGCGGCCGCTTCGTTCTCATCGACGGTTGTCCCCGCCCTCACACAGGAGGGCGCACGGGCGGCCGCCGAAGCAGTCGCCAGCGAAGCGCAGGCTCGTCACGTCGCGCCGGTCGCCGCGGTGGTCGACGCCGGCGGCGAACTGTTGTATGTCTGGCGTCCCGATCAAGCTCAGGTGGCCAGCGTCAACGTGTCGTTCGACAAGGCTCGGACGGCTGCAATCTACCGCCGGCCGAGCAAGGACTTCGAGGACCAGACCGCCAACGGTCGTCCTTCTGCGCTCCATCTCGCCCGCGCTGTCCCGTTGCAAGGGGGCATGCCGATCCTGCACGACGGCCACGTGATCGGAGCAATCGGCGTCAGTGGGGCCTCGTCAGCGGACGAAGACCAGTTACTCGCAGTGCTCGGCGCCGAGGCGCCCGGCGCAACGGGAGGCTGATCATGCGCACCAACCCAGCACCGGGGCCGCCCGAGCTCCTTTCGATTCGACCGGACGCAATCGTCGACTTGCAGACCGCGAGCGGCGTCAATCTCGTCGGTGGTCAGTGGCGCTACTGCGACGCCGAAGTCGTCGATGTGGACTTCGTGACGGTCGGCGCCGACCTCGGCCCGAGCGGCCCGCCGAGCCGCACCTACGAGGTCGTGCCCCACGCCGAGGGCGCCGACTACGACGACTCGAACTGGCGCGTTCTCGATCCGGCCGACACGCAGGAACGGCTCGGTGCCGGCCGCGTGTCGTTCAACTGGTATCGCATCACAGTCACCGTGCCCGATCGTGTCGGCGACTTCGACCCGACGGGGTCGACGCTGGTGTTCGAAGTCGTGATCGACGACTATGCCGAAGTCTGGGTCAACGGGCAGATGCCGCTGGTCCTCGGTGTGAACGGCGGACAAGTCGTCAGCGGGTTCAACACCCCCAACAGGGTCGTGCTGGCGCAGGATGTGCAGCCCGGCGAGCAGTTTCAGCTCGCCGTCTTCGGTATCAACGGGCCGATCTCGACCTCACCCGCCAACTACATCTGGATGCGGTCGGCCTCACTCGACTTCTACTCTGCTGATCGGGCAGCGGTGGCGTGGTCGGTGCCACTCGAGGTTCTCGATGCCGGTGACCGCCTCGGAGACATCCTTCCGGCCGACGCCCGTCTCGAACAGGTCGCTGCTGGGTTCGAGTTCACCGAGGGCCCGGTGTGGGCTGGCGACCGCGGGCTGTTGTTCAGCTCACCCAACAGCAACACCATCTACCGCTGGGCACCAACCGGAACCATCTCTGTGTTCCGTTCCAACAGCGGGTACTCGGGCACGGACATCCACTGCTACACCCAACCTGGGTCGAACGGTCTGACCTTCGACCCCGACGGTCGCCTGACCATCTGCCAGCACGGCAATCGGCGGGTCATCCGTGTCGAACCGCACGGCAACATCACCGTGATGGCCGACCGCTACGACGGCAAGCGCCTCAACAGTCCGAACGACCTGGTGTACCGCTCCGACGGCACCCTCTATTTCACCGACCCGCCGTTCGGCCTACCGGACGTGTACGAGGACCCTGACAAGGAACTCGACATCAGCGGGGTGTTCTGCGTCCGCGATGGGGTCGTCACCCTCGTGTCCGACGATTTGGCCGGCCCGAACGGCCTCGCGTTCTCACCCGACGAACGGGTGCTCTACGTCGGGAACTGGGATCCCGACCACAAGGTGGTGATGCGCTACGACGTCGCCGGTGACGGTGAGCTGTCCAACGGGATCGTCTTCTTCGACATGACGGCGGATCCCGGTGAGGATGCGATCGATGGCTTGAAGGTCGACGAGCGAGGCAACCTCTACGTCTGCGGGCCGTCGGGCGTGTGGGTGCTCGCTTCCGACGGGACCCACCTCGGAACGCTGGTGCTTCCCGAAAGCCCCCACAACCTTGCGTGGGGTGACGACGACGCCCGCACGCTCTACATCACGGCGCTCACCGGTGTCTACCGCATTCGGCTGTCGATCCCGGGCATCCGACCCTGACCCATCCGCCGACCGCCCAGACCTTCAACCCAACACGCTCAACCCAACACCCTCAAGGAGAAACCATGCGACCCGACCTTGTCCCCGGAACCACCTTTCCCGACTTCGAGCTGCCCGACCAGGACGGAACGCCGCGCCGATTGTCAGCCCTTCAGGGCGACGATGCGATGGTGCTCCTGCTCGGCCGCGGTGAGCATTGCCCCCGCGAGCGCCAGCACCAGCGCGCGATGATCGAGTTCCACCAGTGGTGCGCCGTCGGGTACACCCAGTTGGTGACCGTCGTTCCGAACGATCTCCACGACATCTTCAAGCTGCGTTCCACGACGGGCGCAGCATGGACGTACCTGTCCGATGAAGCACTCGAACTGCAAAGCGAGCTCGACATCCGCGAGTACACCGACACCCATCACGCGGCGACCGTGCCCCATACGGTGATCCTGGCGCCAGGGCTCGTGATCGACAAGATCTACGTCGGGTATTGGTTCTGGGGACGCCCTTCGCCATACGACCTGTGGAGCGATCTACGTGACCTGAACCAACGAATCCAGCCGGACTTCGACCCGACCTTGCCGGAAGCCCGAGCGGCGTGGACAGCTGCGCAATGATCTTCAGGACCGGGAGTCTGTGAGTCCTTCGGACCCGACCCTCACGGTCGATACGGTCGCGTTCTCCGTGAGTAGCGCCGTCGCTGCGGCCGAGTTCTTCATCGAGGTCCTCGACGGCACGCTCGTTGCGAATGACCAATCCACCTCGGACGGGCGAACCGTCACAGTTCGGCTCGGGCGAGAATCCCTCACCCTCGTCGAGTCGCGCCCGCCTGGCCGACCAGCCCCACTTGACAGCCACAGCAATGACCTGTGGTTCCAGCACGTGGCTCTGGTGGTGAGCGACATGGATGCGGCGTGCGGACGGCTCCGTGCCGCCGGAGTCGAAGCCATCAGCTCTGCACCGCAACGCCTTCCCGATTGGAATCCCGCAGCGGGCGGAATTCAGGCCTTCTACTTTCTCGGGCCGGATCGCCACCCCCTCGAGTTGATCAGCTTCCCACCGGGTAAGGGTGATGCACGTTGGCAGTCCACCGAGGCAGTCGTCCTGGGGATCGACCACACCGCGATCGCCGTGTCTTCGACCGTCGCGAGCCTGCGGTTCTACCGCGACGAGCTCGGCCTTTCTGTCGCCGGGGAGAGCGAGAACTGGGGAACCGAGCAGGAGTCACTGAGCGGGGTCGAAGGCGCACGAGTCCGGATCACGGGGCTCCGCGGATCGGCGGGGCCCGGGGTCGAGTTCCTGGAATACCTGTCGCCGCGAACTGGGAAGTCGCCACCGGCTAACACCGCACCCGGCGACCTCTGGTACGTCGAGACGAGATGCACCACCAACGACCTCGACGGCATTCGGGATCGGCTCCTCTCATCGATGAGCGACGTCGACGTATCGCTCGGTGGTGGGATCGATCTGGTCGCACGCGATCCCGACGGCCACGTTGTGCGAATCTCCGAACCGCGGTGACCGCGGCCGATGGTCAGAATCGACCCCTGTAACGATTCAGACCGTCGGTTGTCTGTATGTGTCGCTGGCGTTTCGTGCAAACGCCCCTGCCACTGCTCACACCACAAGGACTCCCGTGCCCCACACCGTTCGCTCAGGCGTCGATGTCGATCAGGTCAGCGCGCTGCGCAAGCGATTCGAGGACGTCCGCGCGCGTACTGAGCGCCTCGCTGCGCCGTTGTCGGCAGAAGACCAGATGATCCAGTCGATGCCGGACACCAGCCCGACCAAATGGCATCGCGCACATACGACGTGGTTCTTCGCCGAGTTCGTCCTCGGTGTCGACGGCACCAGCGGTCGCATGTGGGATCGACCCGAGTACCGCTTTCTGTACAACAGTTACTACGACGCAGTCGGCGCTCGACATCCACGACCCCACCGGGGGATGGTCACACGTCCGACGATTGCTGAGGTTGCCCAGTACCGATCATCGGTGGACGCCGAAGTTGTCGGGCTGCTCACGAACCTCTCGGACGTCGAGCCGGCCGAGGCCCGACGCGTCATCGAGATCGTTCTGCTCGGCACCCATCATGAGGAGCAGCACCAGGAGTTGCTCCTCATGGACATCAAGCACGCACTGTCGCTGAATCCGGCGGTTGGCCCTTCCTACGTCGACCGTCAGGTCGCCGTAGGGCACGACTCGGGGCCGCTGGGATGGATCGAGTTCGACGGCGGTTGCGTCGAGATCGGAGTGGACCCGACTGCCGACCGGTTCAGTTGGGACAACGAGTCACCGCGACACGAAGTGCGCCTCTACGACTTTGCGTTGGCCGACCGGTTGGTGACGACGATCGAGTGGGAGGCCTTCATCGCCGACGGTGGCTACCAGCGCCCCGAGCTGTGGAAGTCCGACGGGTGGTACCGAGCACAAGCCGAACAATGGACGGCGCCCGAGTACTGGCGTCGAGACCCCGATGAACCGGAGCGCTGGTTGCTGCACACCCTGACTGGTGTCCGGCCGGTCGATCCGTTCGAGCCAGTTGTCCACATCTCGCACTACGAGGCTGACGCATTTGCCACCTGGGCCGGGGCGCGGCTCCCGACTGAATACGAGTGGGAACACGCTGCGCGCAACTTGCCCATCGCAGGCAACTTCCTGTGCGTGGATGCGCTCACCGGCGACGACACATTCTCCTTTCACCCGAGCTCAGCTGGCGCGTCGACCGGGCAGCTCCGACAATTGTTCGGCGACTGCTGGGAATGGACCTCCTCCGCCTATCAGCCCTACCCGGGATACCGGATCGCCGACGGCGCAATCGGCGAATACAACGGCAAGTTCATGTCAGGCCAGCAGGTAGTGCGCGGCGGCTGCGTGTTGACCCCGCCCGGTCACACCCGAGCGACGTACCGCAACTTCTTCCATCCGCACACGCGATGGCACTCGTCTGGCGTGCGCCTCGCCACCGACCGACCGACATGACTCGGCGTGGTCGCGACCACCATCGAATCAGCCTCACGCCGTGAACAAAGGACCCCTGATGAACTCCCACGACGACCTCACCGCGACGCAATTGGGCGCGCACGCCGAACTCCGTCGAAGCTTGGGGGCTCGGCCCCGGCGAGTCCCCCCTCGATGGCTGTACGACGATCGGGGCAGCGACCTGTTCGATCAGATCACGAGGCTGCCCGAGTACTACCAGACCGAGGCCGAGCGCCAGATCCTGGCCACGCACTCGACGATGATCGCCGAACGGACCGGTGCGACAACGGTGATCGAACTCGGCTCCGGCACGAGCGACAAGACCCGAACGTTGCTCGACGCGTTCGTTGCTCATGGGGCGATCGAACGCTTCACGCCGCTCGATGTCAGCGCCGAGACCTTGCACGCCGCAGCCGCGATGCTCCGGAGTCGGTACGCAGACCTGACGGTCGAACCGCTCGTCGGTGACTTCAATCTGGACCTGTACCGGATCCCGGCGGGCGGGATCCGGCTGGTGGCGCTGCTCGGGGGCACGATCGGAAACTTCTACGTCGAGGAGCGATCAGCGTTTCTCGGCGCGCTGCAGAATGTGCTCGATCCCGGGGATTGGCTGCTGCTCGGCTTTGATCTGCTCAAGCCGCTCGACCGACTCATGGCTGCGTACAACGACGCTCAGGGCATCACTGACACCTTCATCCGCAATGCATTGCATGCGATCAATCGCGAACTCGATGGAACCTTCGACGTCGGCAATTTCTCCTACGTCCCGCTGTGGGACGGCGGTGAGGAGCGCATCGACATGCGGCTCCGAGCGAACGAACCTGAACGGGTTCGGATCGACCGCCTCGATCTCGATCTCGTCGTGGAGGCCGGCGAGGAACTCCAGATCGAGATCTCGGCGAAGTTCGACCCGAAACGCCTGATCGGCGAGCTGTTCGAATCGGGTTTCGATGATGCGGAGGTCTTCACCGACGATGCGGGCGACTTCGGCCTGCTCCTCGCACGACGCTCGGCCTGACGATCGCCCGAGACCCGACGGCTCGACCGTGCCCGTCCGTCGCGCAAGTCGACTCACGCCGACTCGGAAACATCCGGCGCGAACGGTGTCGACCGCGACACACTTCATGCGATATGTAGGTGTCGGCCGCGACCGCCGAATAGCACCAGCGTCATCCCACGCTCGCCAAGGTAGGAGAACACCATGGACCACGAACCCGAGGCCGACCTCGAACTGACCAAGATGCTCCACAAGGCGATGCCGTTCACCCGCGTACTCGGCATGGAAGCCATCGCCGCGAACTCCGAAACGGTGATGGTACGAGGCACCTGGAGCCCCGAACGATGCACCGCCGCCGGAATCCTCCACGGCGGCTACCTGATGGCGCTCGCCGACGCGACCGGCGCAACCCTCGCGTCGTTCAACCTGCCGCCCGGCGCCGTCACCTCCACGATCGAATCGAAGACCAACTTCATTCGACCCGTCACCGCAGGAACCGTCGCCGTCACCGCCACGCTCGTGCACTGCGGACGGACCACCATCATCCTTCAAACCGACACTCATCGCGACGACGGAAAGCTGTCGACGCGGACCACGCAGACACAGGCCGTGATCAACACCGGCTCGTCGTGACAGCAGTGTCCCACCGAGCGCTGCCTGCAGAACGAGTGGTGGTCGAGCCGTGACCATGTTCGGTGTCTTGGGCCCGTTGCGCGTGGCGAATGCCGACGGCGTGGAGACCGTTCTGACCGGACAGCGCCAGCGTCGGCTGCTCAGCGCGCTGCTCCTCAATCGGGGAAAGGTTGTCTCCGTGGATCGCCTCGTGGAGTTCGTCTGGGACGACGACTCCTGGACGGATCCGGCTGCACTGCAATCCCTCGTGTTTCGACTTCGTCAGCGCATCAGCGACCTCGATCTCGAGTATCGGGCCCCCGGGTACATCTTGAGGGCGCCTGATGATCGCGTTGACGTCGCGCAGTTCGAGCGTTTGGTGCTGGACGCGACGGCGTTGCGGTTCGAGGACCCTGAGCGAGCATCGCTGATGCTGGATGAGGCATCGCTGCTGTGGCGCGGTGATCCGTACGAGGATCTCGTCGACGCCGACGATGGGCGAGTCGAGATCGACCGTCTGACGGAACTCCGCTGCCGTGCGACCGAGGAGCGGTTCGAGTTGCAGCTGGATCACGGCGACGCGGCCGGTGTCATTGCCGAGATCGAGGCATTTGCGTCGCGCCAGCCCTTGCGCGAGCACCCACGACACCTGCTCATTCGCTCCTACGAGTCGCTCGGCCGGCGCGCCGACGCGTTGCGCGTCTACGACGCGTACCGGCGTCTGCTCGCCGACGAGCTCGGTGTTGCGCCGTCGCCCGAACTCCGACAACGTCACGCGGCACTACTCGGGTCCGATGACGTCACGCTCGACCCGCCCCCGAGTGCCCCGTCTGCTCGATCTCGGAATGCCTTGCGGCAGCCGACGTCGTCGTTCTTGGGTCGCGAGGAACTGGTTGCGACAACAGTTCGCGGTTTGTCTGATTCCCGGTTGATCACCCTGATCGGGCCGGGTGGCGTCGGCAAGACTCGCCTGGCAACCGAAATCGCACATCGTCTCGACGGCACCGGCTTGGAAGAGGTCGTGTTCTGCGATCTGACGACGGCGACGAATCTGACGGTGGTCGATGTCGTGATCGCTGCGGCCGCGGTGGAGAGCAGGACCAATCAGCCAGACCTCGACCGCCTGGTCGAGGTATTGCGCCACGAGCGTTGCCTCGTTGTTCTCGACAACTGCGAGCACGTGCTCGATCAATCGGCGGCACTCGCCGAGCGACTCGTCGAGATGACCGACCACGTCGTCGTGCTCGCCACCAGCCGAGAGCGGCTCGCCGTCGACGGCGAACGTCTGGTCACAGTCCCACCACTTTCGCTCACCGCCGGGACTGCGTCGCCGGCGACCCGTCTCTTGATCGACCGGATGGTTTCAGTGACCGGCCGGGCACCTGACGGCGACGAACTCGAGCAACTCGATGAGCTCGCTGGTCGTCTGGACGGCCTGCCCCTCGCCTTGGAACTCGCGGCGGCACGCTTGCAAGCACTGACCACGCGCGAGGTGCTCGAAGGCGTCGAGGAGAGTATTGCGGTCTTGCGCGGTGGTCGACGGACCGTCGATCGCCATCGCTCGGTCGACGCCGCGTTGAGTTGGTCATACGACCTCCTCGACGAGCGAGCGAAACGGGCGCTGCGGGCCGCGGCGACGTTTTCGTCACGGTTCGCCGCAACTGATGTCGCTGCGGTGATGGAGATCGACCGTTCGACTGCGATCGACACGATGTCGATCCTCGTTGAACGTTCGATGGCACAGCGTGACGGTGAGCGCCTCGCTCTGCTCCACGTCGTCCGCCGATTCGCCGTGGAGCAAACCGATGACATCGAACGACGCGGCTTCTTGTCTCGCCTCTCGCTTCGGATGCGCGACGTGGCCGAGGCGTTGCGGGCGGACCTGCGCACGGCCAGCGATTCGGCACCGATCGACGGGTACATCGCCCGCATGGCCGACTTCCGACGCGCGATCGAAGTCGGCCTCGCGGCCAACGACGCCGACACCGTTCTTCGCACGGTGGTGTCGCTGCGCGACCTCGCGTTCAACAGTGTGAGCATCGAACTCGTCAGATGGTGCGAGGACGCTGCGGCGGCGGGCGCACACGTCGATCACGTTCTGACCGTCGATGCCTACGCGATCGCCGGGTTGGGAGCGTGGAAGCAGAGCTCACTCGACGATACGCGTCGATTGCTGTCGCTGGCGGAGCAGTTCTGCGAGCGTCGGAACCTCATGCCGACCTATGAGCTCCTCAGCGCCCAAACCACGGAAGATCTCGCCCACGGTGAGCTCGACCGGGCGATCGAGCGGCTGGAACAGGCCATGCGGTTGCCAGGGGTCGTCGACGACGTCATCCGCCGCACCGAGACGTACGGCACATTGGTGATCTGCATGGCCTACGTGCATCGTCGAGATGTCGTCGCCGTCGCGGACGCGATGGTGGCCGCCATGAACGGTGAGCGAGCTGCCATCGCTCACTCGTGGTGCCAGTATGCGTCAGGTGAGTGTCGTCTCGACGCTGACGCTCATCTCGCCCGTCAGCACTTGGAGCGGGCGGTTGCACTGGCGCGAGCGGGAGGGTCGACGTTCCTCGAGGGCATCGCCGGCGCTTCGCTCGCCTCGCTGGATGTGCGCTCGAGCGACCTCACATCGGCCATCGCGAACTATCGCTGGTTGTTGCCGATGTGGTTGCGTGCCGGGATGCAATCGCCGTTCTGGACCGGGATGCGTTCCGTGGTCAACTTGCTGATGCAGGCCCACGAGACGATCGCAGCGGTTCGACTGTTGGGCGCAGTGGTGTCGCCCGGTGCCGGCCACGACGTGTTCGGCGACGACGTGGCTCGACTCGAATCGATGCGCACCGAACTCGAACAGCGAACCGGTCGCGACGTGTTCGATGCGGAGTTCGCCCGCGGCGCCGAACTCGACGAAGCGGCCGCCGCCCAGGAGGCGACGGCCGCGTTCGATCGATTCGCTCAATCGGCACTGTGAGCGCAGTTCACCAGCGAGGTTCGCTCGGGTCGATCCCGAGGACCACCTTGGCAACGGTCTCGTGGGTCAACGCGTCGTTGGCCGGATGGAAGCCTCCAGCGCGTACGTCTCGGTAGAGCCGTTCGAGTTCGTTGCCACGCGCCATCGCTGCGCCGCCGGCGACGTCGAGCGCGATGTCCACGACACGCTTGGCTGCTTCCACCGCACGCCATTTCGCCGAGACGATCTTGGGACCCCACATCGCGCCGTGGTCGACACCCGACCCGAAATCGTCGATGAGGCGATCAACGAGCGCCCGAGCCGGGTCGAGTTCGAGATACATCTCAGCCACCTGATGCTGCACCATCGGGTTGTGCGCGTAGGTGCCGCGGGGGATGGCCACCGACGACTTCGAGGTCGCTGACTCGATCGCGAGTGTCAACGCCCGTTCCGCGATGCCGAGGTAGACGTTGGCCATGATCGGCAACGCCCAGATGTTCATCGCGAACAAGAACAGATCGTCGTTGGAGCCGGCAGGGACGATCCGTCCGACACGGGCGTCGGGAACGAACGCGTCGTCGAGGATGGTGTCGTAGCTCTGCGTCGGTCGCATCCCGAGCGTGTCCCATCTTGGTACGACAGTGACGCCGACCGCCTCACGATCGACGAATCCATGAACGATCGTCGGCGAATCAGGATCGGACAGATCGATGCCATGGACACCGAGGAGCGACCACACCGGCCCGTTCGATCCGAACGTCTTGCGACCGCTGAACCGGTAGCCACCGTCGACACGTACGGCGGTCGTGGTCGACATGATCACAGGAGCATCGTTGCCCGCCTCAGCGTGACCGGCCCCGATGACGCGCCCCTCGAGTGCTTCATCGAACAACCAGCTCAATGACGGATCACCGAAACGCTCGAGTTCGACCGCCATCCCGATCCAATACGAATGCATGGTCATGGCGAGAGCGGTCGCCGGTGCATAGGTCGCGAGCCGACGTTGGAGAACGGCGAATTCGGCAAGGCTCAATCCCCAGCCGCCCGCTTTGGCCGGCACAGTGGCGGCGAGATATCCGATGTCTCGGAGAACGGCGAGATCCTCGTAGATGTAGGTGTTGTCGGCGTCACAACGCCGGGCTCGATCGCGAAACTGCTCGAGAACAGAATCGTCGGGAAGAGTCGCCGCCTGGATGTCAGCGGTCATTTCGACGAGGTCGATGGTGGTCATGGGTGGCTCCTGTCATTGGAATTGATTGGTGACCACGATGTTGTGCGGCATCACTCGCGTTCCGCTGACGCCCGCTGACGGCATCTCGTCAGCACTCGTCAGCGAGTCGTCACCGGAGCGGCCGAGGATCGGGACCATGAACGCTTCAATCCTCTCCCCGAACCATCTCCTCTCCGGCGGCCTCGATCAGATCGCCGAACTCGGATCGATCGTGACCGTCTGGGCTCATCCCGACGACGAGACATACGTTGCTGGCGGTCTGATGGCAGTCGCCCGCCACCTCGAACAACCGGTCACGTGCGTCACCGCAACAGACGGAGACTTCGCATCGACCGAAGAAGATCGGCTCCGAGTGGCAGCTACACGGCGCACCGAACTGGATCTCGCACTCGACTTTCTCGGCGTTGCCGACCGAGTGAGATTCGGTCTTCGTGACGGCCAGTGTGACGAGATCGACGACGAGATCGGAATCGAACTCATCGCCGATGTCCTCGAATCACGACGACCCGACACGGTCGTGACCTTCGGACCCGACGGCCTGACAGGTCATCTCGACCATCGTGCGGTCGCTCGATGGACTGCCGAGGCCGTCCGACGGGTGTGCCCGCAGGCCCTGCTCCTGTGTCCGTCGTTGACCCCTGAGATGGTCGCGGCAGACCGCGACATCAACGATCGATTCGACGTCTACGCACCGGGCCTCCCAACGGCCCATGCCGAACGCGACCTCCTCCTCGATCTCACGATCGGTGGGCCGTGGCTCGATCTCAAACTTGCAGCACTACAGGCCCACGCCAGCCAAACCGCTGGGCTCATCGAAGCCGTCGGTGTCGACCGCTACCGCCGCTGGATCGCCCGTGAACCCATGCTCGCCTTCGACCAGTACTGATTCCTGCTCGAGAACTCCAGCCGGGAGAGAGGGGTCATCGCTGCCCTGGCACACGGTCCGAGCAACCCCGAAATCGGTGTCCGGTCTAGGTCCGAGCGGTTCCGCCGATCGACGACCAGATCAACGCTGCTGTGCGTTCGGGCCAGTTCCGGGCGATACGCACGCCGGCGAGGTGGAGGCCGTAGTACACGCCGGTGCAGGCGGCGATCGCGTAGTCGATGTCGGCGTCGGGTGCGGCGAGGCCGGATTTGACGGCGCGTTCGAGGATCTGGCGAAGCCGTCCCCGCCTCGGTGCGACGATGCGATCGCGGTAGAGCTTCACCAGCTCCGGATCGGTGGCGTCCTGCAACATGGCGCCGACCAAGCCGATGCCGTTCGGTCGTGCGACGCCGTCGCGAAATGCTGTGAGTTCGGCAACCAGGTCGGAGTAGGCGTCGTCGGTCTCTGCTCGACCGTCGGCGCTCGAGAGACCGGCGATCGCGGCGGTAGCGAGATCGGCCTTGCTCGGCCATCGCCGGTAGAGCGCCTGACGAGTGGTGCCGGCGGCCTCCGCGACGGCCACTACCGACATCGCGTCGTATCCGCTTGCCGCCAACTGCTCCCGTGCGGCCCGGAGCACCGCCTCGTCGATCGAAGCGTCGCGGGGGCGTCCGACGGAATGTTCCACGGGCGTGTACCGTACTCGATTCAATACGGTACAGTAGTGGTACGTAAACAGCTCATCGCGATCGGGGACTGACATGACACAACGAATCACCATCATCGGAGCCGGCTCGGTCGGCACCGCACTCGCAACCGGGCTCAGCACGGCGGGCCACGAAGTGGTCGTCGGCGTCCGCGAGCCGGACCTGGCGAAGTACACCGATTTCCCGGCACCGGCGATGACGCTCGCCGCATCGGTCGCCGACGCCACCGTGATCGTCCTCGCCATCCCCGCCGACTCGCTCGCCACGGTGGTTCCGGCGCTCGACCTCCACCCAGGGCAGGTGGTCGTCGATGCGACCAACGCCGTCGTCATCCCGATCCCCGTCGGCTTCGACACACTCGCCGATTTCGTCGGATCGCTCCTGCCCGCCGATGTCGCTCTCGTGAAGGCGTTCAACACCGTCGGTGCCGAGCACCTCTCTGGCGGCAGCTTCGACCACCCGACGTTCCTACCGATCGCCGGCGACGAGGCCGGCACCGAGATTGTCGCGGCGCTCGCAACGGATCTGGGATTCGATGTCGCCGACCTCGGCGGGCGCGACGCGTTCGTTCTGGTCGAGAACCACGCCCGACTCTGGATCCACCTGGCGTTCCGGCGCGGCTGGGGGCGCAGCTTCGCCTGGTCCACCGTCCACCGCTGAATGACCGGCCCGTCGTCGACACGATCCCCGACATTGCCGCCACCACCGCCAGCGACCGACCCCGACCCGACCATCAAACGACCCCAACACACCACACAAGGAGCAACAACATGGCACAGACAATCGACATCTACGGCACCCCCAAACGTGTCCTCATCGTCGCGTCCAACCCAGCGACGTCCGAGCAGACCGGCTGGCCGATCGGATTCTGGTGGGGCGAACTCACCCATCCCTACTGGGAGTTCGCCGAAGCTGGCTATGAGATCACCATCGCCAGCCCCGACGGCGGCACACTGAACGGTGACGGGTTCTCCGACCCGGAAGACGACTCCGGCTACTCTGCCCACGACCTCATCTCGCTCGGGTTCAAGAAGAGCCCCACTCACGCCGCACTGATCGAGAACACACCGGCGATCGCCGAGATCAAGGTCGCCGACTTCGACGCGGTGCTGTTCGTGGGTGGCCAGGGCCCGATGTACACGTTCATGGGCAACACCGATGTGTACGACCTCGCCCGCGACTTCTACGAGGCCGGCAAGCTCACTGCGGTGATCTGCCACGCCACCTGCATCCTGCTCGAGGCGACCAAGTCCGACGGCACGCTTCTCGTCGACGCCAAGACGTGGACCGGGTTCGCCAACAGCGAGGAAGACTTCGCAGATGCGTTCGTCGGCTCCGCGATCCAACCGTTCCGCATCGAAGACCGCGCCCGCCGGCTCGCCAACACCAACTTCATCGTCGACACGAGGTTCAAACCGTTCGCCGTGCGCGACGGCAACCTCGTCACCGGACAACAGCAGTACGCCGGAGCGGCTGCAGCGCGTCTGGTGATCGAGGCCCTCGGTGTCTGAACCGACGACCGACGAGATGGGCCGTGTTTGAGTGACGTGCGGGTGGGTAGAGGCCGTAGACCGCACTATGTGATGGGAGTACACGATGATCCAATGGCTGAAGTCGGTCGATATTGCAACAGCGAGCGCGAAGGAGTCCGGACGTCTTGTTCTGGTTGATTTCTTCTCCCCCACTTGAGGTGGCTGCGCCGAACTGGATGCCGTGACGTATCCAGATCAGGGAGTTGTCCACGCGGTCGGTGAGTTCTTCGAACCGGTTCAGATCGACACGCAGGACGGCAGCGATGAAACGGCGGCGACCGTTGCACGGTTCCGTCAGGTGTGGACGCCGGATCTGCGCGTTCTGGACGGCGACGGCGTCGAGTTGTACCGGTGGAATGGCTATCTGCCGCCGACAGAGTTTCTCCCTCAGCTGCTCGCCGCCCGCGCTCACGGTTTGCTGCGGTCAGGCCGTGACACTGACGCGGCTGAGGCGTACCGTGATGTTCTGCGCCGGTTCCCGACCAGCTTCGTGGCCCCGGAGGCCGCATACTTCACTGCCGTGACGGCGTATCGGGCCTCGCACGAGGCGCCGGACCTGATCGACAATTGGCAACGGTTGCAGCAGCGCTACCCGAATAGTTCGTGGCGTCTGAAGCAGTCGTTCATCGAACGACCCGAAGACTGAGCCGCGTTCGCCACGATCGTCCGCGGCGACTCGAACGCGACGTCGACCGTGGTCTTCTGGCTCTCCGCCCGCGGGCGTTGCCGTGCTGGGGATCGCGGTGTTTCGGCGACCGGCAACGAATCTGCTCGCGCTGTCGGCACCACCGCGCTCACGGCGCTCGCAGTCTTCACCGCTGCGCGACTGGCTTGATCGATCCGGGTGACGATCCGGGTCCAGTCTTCCCACAACATTGAAGACGTCCGCACCAACTCGCACGGTCGAAGTGATGTCGTCATCGCTCTGCCGTTTCAGTTCAGCGGTTCCACGATGAGCTCGGCGTACATGCCGTTGACGAAATGCGGTGGGCCGCCGGGCACGACTGGAGGTGCACCGTTGGATGCGGCGGCGGCGTCGAGGTACACCTGCGGATCGACACCCGTGGGGATGAAGCACATGATCACGTAACGGCCGGGTTCCTGCAGTGAGCCGTCGCCGACGGCCACGATCTGCTGGTCGGAGCCGGGCACCTGCAGCACCACGGTCGCGGGTGCACCGAGGCGCGCCGTGAGCTCGTCGGGCGGGAGTTGCACGAGCTCGACGAGCGGAAGTTCGTCGGTGTCGGGCAGTCGGAACGCGACGAGCTCGTGGAGCTCGGTCGTCGAGGTGTTCTGCAGTTCGAGGGTCGTGCCGGCCGGGGTCGACGCGGGCACGTTGGTGAAGGCGAAGTCGACGCCGCCGATGGCGACGGTCACCGGTTGGTGATCGGTCGTGTCATGTGTCGTGTCGGCCACCGCCACGGTGCTCGACGAGGTGTTCTCGTCGGATCCGCACGCGGCGAGCGTCATGAAGGTGGCGGCCGCGAGCGCGGTCAGGCGGATGAGGGTGGTGTTCATGAGTGGTCTCCTGTGAGTGTGAGTTGTTGATGGTTGGGTCGATGCGCTCGACCCGGGCGGTGAGGGCGATCCCCACGACGTGGCGGCTGGATCGTCGAGTAGGTGCTCAGGTGATCAACGGGATGTATGTCCGTCCGGCGAAGTGTCGAGCCCGAGCCGGGCGGCGACGTCGGCGGCATCCTGGGGTGCGAGCACGCTGGCGGCGAGACTCCAAACTCCGGCGAACACCTCGTCTGGCATCCCCTCGCGCATGCCAGCGAGCATCTCGAAGCGATCGTCGATGTTGAGCGCCGGGAACATGGCCACCGCCCCACGTGTGAACTGTTCGGGTGACATCTCGGCGATGATTCGAGTGTGGATGGCATGTACCTCGTCTGCACCGATCCGATCGAACAGGGCCGGCACCACGGTGCGCTCTTCGAAGTCTTGATGTGCAAGGTAGGCCGCAGTGAACGAGGCCATCTCGATGTACAACTCGTGGATCGCCTGGCGGCGATCGCCGGGGGTGGCGCCCCGCGCCTCGCCCGCAAGTTCGATCAGCAACGCAACTCGCGTGTCGAAGACTACGTGCTCACTTTCGATGCGTTCGACGAGATCGGCGGGAAGCATCGAGAGGTCGAAGTGTTCGTCCTCGTGGTGGGCGTGATCGGCCAGCAGCTTGGCCACGTCGGCGATCTCCGATTCGAGCGCCGCGACCTCGAAGGCGTCGGCGGGGTCGACCCGACCGGCCGCCGAGGTGACCGCGAAGAGTGCGGCGCGGATGCCCTTGTGGATGTCGCGAAGCGGGTTCGGATCGACGTGCCGGAGTCGGGGCGACGCCTGGTAGCTGATCAGAGTGTTGGGTTTCGTCATGGTCATCGTTCGCTCCTCGTTGTGGTCGCCAGTTGCGGCGACGGGTGAAGATCACGATGACGGATCCGAGCGGACGGCGCGCCGAAGAAGGCCCTACGAGAGTGCTATGTCTTCCAACGTGACTGCTACGAGATTGCTCATCAGCGATGACGACGGCCGGTCTCGAGCGAGCTAACGTGCGCTGCGATGTTCGACGCCGCGCTGCGGGAACACCTGCTGGGTGGCGTGTCGATCATCGTGGGCACCGTGCTTCCCGACGGGATTCCATTTGCGTCGAAGGGGTACGGCGCGTCGCCCACAGGCGACGACATCGTGCACGTGTTCCTCGACGCTGGACAAGCGGACCTCATCGGCCACGTCCGGGCGTCAGGTCGCCTCGCCATCACCTCCGGCAACGTGGTGACGTTCCAATCAGTGCAACTGAAGGGTGGAGTCGAGGCGCTCGGCCCGGCGACGGCGGGCGAGCACGACACCGCCGTCGAGTTGACACGTCGCTTCATCAGTCGGATCGCGCAGGTCGATAATTTGCCGACCGCCCTGTTCGAGCGTCGTATCCCTTCCGCATTCGTCACGTGTACGGTCCGTGTGGACAGCATTTTCGATCAGACGCCCGGGCCGATGGCCGGCGCCCCCCTCAGCGACGGAGCTCGGTGAGCGCCCCGCTGACGATCGAGGACTTGCGGCGTTGTGTCGACGGCCGGATCCCGCCGATCATCGCGACGGCGAGTGCATCCGGTGAGCCCAACGTGGTGTTCATCTCATCGGTCAACGTCGTCGATTCCGAGCGCATCGCGCTGTCCAACCAGTTCATGGGCAAGACGGCGGTCAACCTCTCCGAGAACGCTCGGGCGTCGCTCGTGTTGACCGAGCCGCAGTCGGGCAGCGAGTACCGCTTGTCGATCGTCTACGAGCGAACCGAGCGCCGAGGACCGGTGTTCGACCGCCTCAGGCGCGAGGTTGACGAGATCGCCACGTCGACGGGAACGAGCGGGGTGTTCCGGCTCCGTTCGGCCGACATCTACCGCATCGAACACATCGAGGTCATCAACGACTTCGCATTCCAGGACGAGCGCCATCACTTCGAACGCCGTCCGCTCGCTGATCGACTGTCCGCGATGGGCGAGCTGACCAGGAGATTGTCGCGATGCGGTGACTTCGACACAATGGTTGATGTCGCAGTGCGCGGACTCGACGAGTTGCTCGGCTACGAACGATCGATGGTCATGCTCGTCGACGAGACGGGTCAGGCGCTGTACACGATCGCCAGCCACGGATTTCCCGCCGAGGGTGTCGGGTCGGAGATGCCGTTCGGCGACGGTGCTGCCGGGGTGGCAGCCGAACGCAATCGCCCGGTCCGGCTTGGCGGCGTGCACGCGACCAGCGCATATGCGCTGAGCGTCGGCAGGGGGTTCAGCGACAGCGACCGCGAGATCCCAGTGCCGACGAGCAGAGATACCCGAAGCCGCCTCGCTGTTCCGGCAGTGTCGCGTGGAGAAGTGCGCGGCGTAGTGGTCGTCGAGAGCCCGGCTTCGGTGGCGTTCGACGACAGCGACGAGACGCTGGTCGGCGTGATCGCGGCGATCCTCGCCGAGACGGTCGCCCTCGACCGGCCCGCCGACGACGACCTCCCGATGACGCCATCGAGTCCGGAAATCGCGGTCCGACCTCCCGCGACAACCGACGCGTCGCCCGCAGCCACATATGTCCGGCACTTCGCGTCGGACGGCAGCGTCTTCCTCGACGGCGAGTACCTGATTCGGGGTGTGGCGGGCCGGATCCTGTGGTCACTGGTCCAGCGCAATGCCCACGCTGGCCAGGTCGAGTTCACCACGAAGGAGATTCGCCTCGACAAGTCGCTCGAATTGCCAGGCATCCGGGACAACCTCGACACCCGGATCATCATGCTGAAGCGCCGATTGGAGGAGCGCGGCGCGCCGATACAACTCCTCAGGACGGGACGCGGGCGGATCGCCCTGCAGCTGCAGACGCCCCTGCGACTCGAAGCCCACGACTGACCGCGATCGTTCGGGTCGAGACGTACTGTGGTCGCGCCGGCAGGTACCGTCGTGTCATGAGCGACTGGCATTTTCTCGTTGACCGCGACGACTACCGCACCACTCGCGTCGTCGAATTCGCGCCCGGCTCACTCGACGAGGGCGAGGTGCGATTGAGGGTCGACGCGTTCGGGTTCACGGCCAACAACATCACGTACGCGGCTGCGGGCGACATGATCGGCTACTGGACGTTCTTTCCCGCTCCCGATCAGGGCGACGATGTGAACTGGGGTCGCGTGCCGGTGTGGGGCTTTGCCGACGTCGTCGAGTCACGGTGCGACGGCGTCCACGACGGCGAGCGCCTGTTCGGCTACCTGCCGATGTCGACCGAGCTGGTGATTCTGCCGATGAAGGTTTCGACCGGATCGCTGACCGATGGAGCCGCTCACCGCGCAGCCCTGCCGCCGGTCTACAACAACTACGAGCGATGCTCCAGTGCGTCTGGCTACCGCTCCGATCTCGAGGCCGAGCAGATGTTGTATCGCCCTCTGTTCTTCACGTCGTTCCTGATCGACGACTTCCTCGCGGACAACGACTTCTTCGGCGCGTCGACCGTGGTGCTCGCGAGCGCGTCGAGCAAGACCGCGTTCGGAACGGCGCACCTGTTGGGCGGACGCGACGGCTTGACGGTCGTGGGCCTCACATCACCCGGCAACGTCGCCTTCGTCGAAGGGCTTGGCTGCTATGACCAGGTCGTCACCTACGACAACATCGCTTCGCTCCCATCCGGACCGGTGGCGTTCGTCGACATGAGCGGGAATTCAGCGGTCGTGCGGGCGGTGCACGAGCACTTTGGCGATGACCTCGCACATTCCGCAATGGTGGGGATCACCCACTGGGAGGACCGGGTCGGGAGTGTTGATCCGATGCCAGGCCCCGCGCAGACGATGTTCTTCGCGCCGAGCCAGATCGAGAAGCGTCGACAGGAATGGGGTCCCGGCGTGGTCGAGGCCAGGCTCGGGGAGGCGTGGGGCCCATTCCTCGGGCAGGTGTCCGGCTGGATCGAGATCGAGCACTGCACCGGCGCCGATGCGATCGGTGCCGTCTACGTCGAGATGCTGGAGAACCGCACTCGCCCCGACACCGCGCACGTACTGCACCCGTAGCCCCCCACGGGGTCATTCTTCGAACGTCGTATGCGCGAGCTGACGCCGATCGGACTCGACGCGTAGCTGTGGCGGTCGCGACGTCCGGCGCCGTAGTCTGGGGCGCCAGCTGAACAAGGAGAGCCCGTGAGCACGCTGATCGACCGGTCCGGTACCGCGCTACTCGTGATCGACATGCAGAACGATGTGGTCGGTGCCGCACACGACGTCGATCGCGTCGTTGGGAACATCGCGACCTTGGTTGACAGGGCCCGCGCCGAGCGCGTCTCGGTCGTCTGGGTGCAGCACTCCGACCCGGCGATGCCCGAGGGCTCCGACGGATGGAAGTACATCGACGCTCTCGAACGCCGCGACGACGAGCCGCTCGTTCACAAGAGCTACGGCGACTCGTTCGAGGCGACCGATCTCGAATCGATCCTCAGCGATCGTGGTGTCTCCCGACTTGTGATCACGGGTGCACAAACGGACGCGTGCATCCGCTCGACCCTGCACGGTGCCCTCGCGCGTGGATACGACACCACACTGGTGGGCGACGCGCACACCACCGAGGACATGCGCGAGTGGGGTTCGCCGGTGTCACCAGAGCAAGCGATTGCCTACACCAACATGTACTGGGGATTTTCCGCTGCTCCTGGAAGAACGTGCACCACGGTGAGCACGTCCGACGTCGACTTCGCCGCCGACTGAGCGCGCGTCGCTCGCGTGGTTGCGATGAGTTTCGCGTGCACCTGGCGCGCCAAACTCTCATCGCCGGACGTGTTCTGGCGGCACCGATGAGATTCGCGTGCACCCCTCGCACCAGAATCTCATCGCAACGTGAAGTAATCTGCTGATCAATTCTTCGAGGGGAAACTGGACATGGCGATCGTCAGTGATGCAGGAGTGCCGACGACGGCGTCGGAGGTCGGGCTGCTCGACAGGGTCGCCAGTCTCGCCGACACAATTCGCGACGGCGGCGACGAAGCGCAACAGTTGCGCCGCTGCCCCACGTTCGTGATCGACGCGCTGATCGACGCCGGGCTCTTCCGCTTCACGATTCCCCGCGAACTCGGCGGGGAGGATGCCACCGTCGGCCAGACGATCGAGGTGATCGAGGCCATTTCGGCGATCGACGGCTCGGTCGGTTGGAACGTGATGCTCGGCTCGGAGATCAACGCGATGGCCGCCGGTGGCATGGCAATGGAGCTGGCCGAGGAGATATACCTCGCTGATCCACGGGTGATCATGTGCGGTGGCGGCGGGCCCGGCACCACACCATCTCGCGCGGTTGCCCAGCCCGACGGCAGCTTCCGCGTCCATGGACATGCGACGTTCATCAGTGGGTGTCACAACGCGACGTGGTGCTTCATCGTCGCTCCCGTGTTCGACGGCGACGACATGCGCCTCACCGACGGAGCGCCAACGGTGAAGTTGTGGTTCCTGCATCGCGACCAGTGGGACATCGTCGACACATGGGACGTCGCCGGGCTGCGCGGCTCGGGCAGCCACGACGTCGTCACCGCCGGAGGGATCGTGCCCGAGCGGTTCGCCGGCGTCGACCTCGTGACGGTCCCACCGCTGTACGAGAACCCCGTGTACCGCATCCCGGTACCGCTGCGCCTCGCCTACAACAAGGCGGCATGCGCCATCGGCGTCGCCCGCGGGGCACTCGACGAATTCGCCACGCTGGCCAACTCCAAGACACCGATGCTCTCGAGCACGCCGTTGCGCGACCGTCCGATCGCACAGCAACGAATGGGCGAGGGCGAGGCCAACCTGCGAGCCGCCCGAGCGTTTCTCTTCGAGGCGATGGGCGAGGTGGAAGACGAACTGTGGGCCGGACGCGACGCCCCTTCCGCAGAGCGCACCCAGATCGCCCGGCTCGCCTGCACCCACGCCGCGAACGCGTCGATGCACGTCGTCGACTCGATCCACAACGCCGCCGGAACGTCCGCCATGCGTATGGACAGCCCGCTGGAACGCAAGCTGCGTGACGCACACGGATGCGCCACTCACCGGTGGGTGGCCCATCCGCTGTACGGCGAGCTCGGGCGCATCTTCCTCGGCCACGAGGCACCGGCGGAGTTCGCCGGCACCGGTGGACCCGCGCCGAGCTCCGGACGCTGAGCGCAACTCACCACGCGATGGGCCTGACCGAGCAGCAGCTTCACGGACTCGTCGGGCACCGATTCGCCGGCGGTCGGTACCGGATCGAGCACTGGGAGAACTGGTTGCTCTCCGAGTGCACCGGCCGCGACCCCCTACCGGACGCACTGGTGCACCCAATCGTTCTGTTCCACGTTCCGATTCTCGGCGTCGGCACCTCGATCACCGAGTTGTTCTCACTCGGCGGCGTGGCAGGCGCGGGGTCGGTGGGCTTGGAGGGCTACGACTGGGAGTACTTCGGTCCGCTGACCGAGGACGTCGAATACAGGATGGAGGGCGGCATCGTTTCCGTGGAACGTGTCACCGACGAGTCCGGCCGCGTCGTCGACAAGATGGCCTTCGAGATCACGTTGTTCGACGACGATCGGATGACCGCCCGAATCACCAACCGCTGGGTGCTGCGGCGATGAGCGACCTCATCAGCGTGGAACCCGGCGACGAGATTCCGCCATGGACGATGCCGTTCGTCGACCCGGCGCGCATGCGAACGATGGCGGCGATCCTGCGTGATCCCTACACGGTCCACTGGGACGCCGACGGCAACGCTGCGCTGGGCCTGCCGGGCCGCGTGATCAATCAAGGGCCGCTCAACCTCGGCTACATCGTCAACATGCTGCTCGCCTGGGCCGGCCCATCGTGCGTGCGGCGCCTGACCGTGTCGTTCGGCCGACCTGTGCTCGATGGCGACAGCGTCACAGCGGGCGGCCGAGTTCTCGCACTCGACGTCATCGACGGCGAACGACGAGCGACGTGCGAGGTCTGGCTCGACCGCGGCAGCGAACACGTGGTCACCGGCAGCGCCGTCGTCGCAGTCGGCGAGTAGCACGTCGCGTGCGCTCGGGAGCCCTGGGGGTTCCCCAGCGCACACGACGTCGATCGTCATGTCCTGCATTCAACGGCCGGAGGAACAAGTTGGCGAGCTCTTCTCGGCGTTCAGCGCTGTGTTCGGATTGATTGTCCTGTGGATCCTCTTCGGGAGCGAGCGCAGCGACGAGTTCTTCGCCCACTGAGTTCTGACGCCACGACGTCGTCCGCTGTGCCACGCTGGCGTCGATGCCAAACGTGCCCGCGTCGGCGTCGGCGCACCCCACAACTTGGAAGTTCGGCTTCGCGATCCATCACGCCGAAAGTCGACGTGCAGTACGCGCCTGGCTCGAACAGCATCACGGTTCCTCGCCCGGAGTCTGGCTGTGTTCGTGGCGCTCCGTCACCGGTCGGCCGAGATGTCCGTATCCGGAGGTCGTCGAGGAGGCGCTCTGCTACGGATGGATCGATTCCACCACCTCGATCCTCGACGACGAGCGAGGGCTGCAACTCCTCACGCCACGCAAGCCCAAGAGCAGCTGGACGCGGCTCAACCGCCGACGCGTGGCCGACATGGAGGCGGCCGGGCTCATGACCGACGCCGGCCGTCGAGCGGTGGCGGTCGCGCAAGCGAACGGCTGGTGGACGATCTACGACAGCGTCGAGGATCTCGTCGAGCCCGACGGTCTGCGCACAGCTCTCGACGCGAACCCGGCGGCGCGCGATGCCTGGGATGGATTTCCTCCGAGCGCTCGCAAGGCGATGCTGTGGTCGATCGTCAGCGCCGCACGCGACGAAACCAAGCAGAGCCGGATTGCATCGATCGTCGACAGCGCCCAACGCGGAGAACGCGCCATCGGCTGACCGATCCACGAGGCGCGCGAGGATTGGAGCGATGACGGAGTTCGGCGACGTTCGATGCCGTTCTTGTCGTGTTGATGCTCGGCGAGGTGCCCGACCGCGAGTTGTGTCTTGCCGAGTGCAGACGTGTGCTGCGGCCCGATGGTGTGGCCGTGTTTGCGGAGAGCCGTCGCGACGGTGACTTCATCCGGCGCGCCGATCTCCGGTCACTCGTCGAACCCCATGGGTTCGACCTCGATGAGATCCGCGGCTGGTCGTGGGAGTACACGGCCCGGTTCAGGGTGTCGTCGACTGGCTGACGACGCCCCCGGTCTCAGCCGTTGCGAGCGATGTGGAACGCCGGGATGATCCGGGGCGCCGCCGAGGTGATGTACTCGAGGAACTGCGGCATCAGTGCGCCCTGCGCCTTCAGCTTTGCCTGACCCTCGGCTTCGGGGAGCTCGGTGAGGGTGGCCGTGAAGGTCTCGGTGCCGTACTCGACGGTGATCTCCGGATGCGCCTTGAGGTTGTGGTACCAGTCGGGGCTGGTGGGAGCGCCACCTTTGGAGGCAAAGACGTACAAGTCGTCGCCTTCCACGAGAGCGACGAGCGGCGTCTCGCGCAGCGCACCGGACTTGGCGCCGATGGTGTGCAGGATCACCAGGGGAGCATCGCCGAACTGGGCGGCCTTGCCTCCGGTGGCACGGAACTCGGCGATGATCTGAGCGTTCCAATCGTTCATCGCGACTTTCTACCGCCAGATGCTTGTCACCACAACAAACGTAAGGTTGTAATTCTGTAATCATCATCTAGGCTTCCAGCATGACCTCCACAGCCACTTCCACGTCCACTGCCGAGCCGTCCGCGATCACCTCGTGGTTCCTTGGGCGTCTCCCTGCCGAATGGACGGCCACCGCGCCGGCGACGATCACGAGCGATCGGGAGGAGATCACGGTCATCCTCACTGTTGCGGTGCCCGAGCTCGCGTCCGACGCAACCGATGCCGATCGCGCCGAGGCCGTCATCGGGCGCATCTCGGGCTTCCGAGAGGACACTCGCGACCAACGGATGAATGTGGCGCGCGAAGCCGAGCACCGCTTCGAGCGAAAGGTCGCCTGGGGCGTCACCGTCGGCGACCGCACAGAACTCTTCACCCACCTCGCAGTCCCCGTCATGACCCGGCTTCGACAGCCCGAGCGACTCGTGCTCGACACGCTCGTTGCCGCCAATGTGGCCCGCTCGCGCGCCGATGCACTGGCGTGGTGCGTCCGTCTCGTCGGTCAACACACCGACGACTGGTTGAGCGGCCTGCGTACGGCGATGGAGGAAGTCGACCGACTGCGCTCGGCGGGTCCCGTCACATCGTGACGCGGCGTTCGAAGACGAACTCGTACTCGAGATAGTCGTTGCGGTGCTCGGCGTCGGGTAACGGTGCAATCAGCTGCGACGACTGCAGCAGCATCCAACCGTCGTGAAGCGCCGCGACGCCGCTTGCGTAGGGCGGCGTGCCATCTGCGAGCGGGGGTCCCGATCCGCTCGTTCCGTCATGGAAGGCCCAACCGACGACCGGCGAATCGAGGGCCGATCCGCTCGCCCAGAGATAGAGGATCTGCTGGCGTTGCGCTTCGCTCATCAGGTTCGTCGTGCTCACCGGTTGGTCACGAGCGCGCTGCGGCCCTCGAGGCGAGTGAGGTAGTGGTCGACGTCGTAGGAGTCGTCGCCGGTGAGATAGCGCCACAGAAGTGCGCGCTGGACTTGCTCGTTGCGGTAGTCGGTGACGCTCGTCCAGGGGTGCCAGGTCCGGAAGATCTGGGCGACACTGTCGGGCAGGATGCGGGCGAAGATGTGATCCGATGGTGGGTTCTGCAGTTCGGGGAGATCGTCGGTGTTCCAGAGTCGGACCTGGGGAACGACGGGGTTGAGCCTGACCTTGTGCATCCAACGATGACCGTCGCCAGGGTTCGGTTGGCCGGCGTGCCAGAGGCCGTGATGGAACACCACCACGGTGCCTGCCGGCCCGGAGAACTGTTGCTCGCCGCTGATGTGTTGGTATCGATCGAGCCCCGATGAGCGGACACGACGGAGGTGGCTCCCGGGGACGAAGCGGGTGCCGCCTTCGCCGGGCGCGACATCGTGGGGATACCAGAAGAGTTGCACGTCGAAGGTCGGGTCGGTCGAGTCGGTGATCGCATCGACGTGCAGCGGCTGTAGGTAGGTGGCGTGCGGCTGGATGTGGTGCGTCCAGTCGTGGTCGAAATTGGGGTTCGGCCCGACCAGCGACTCGATGATCCCGCGGATCTGCGGGAGCCGGAGGTACTCACCGATCACCGATGGCGCGGGGTAACACTCGTCGAGCGGTGTGCCGGTGTGCGGCGGCTTCATCCCATCGGGAGCGAGACGTTGCGCCTCGAGGTGGCGCATCTCGTCGATCGCCCGCTCGTTGACGTCGGCCGGAACGATGGCGTCGAACCGGATGAACCCGTTGGCCACGAACTCGGCCATCTGGCGCGTCGTCAACCGATGATCTGTCCCCATTCGACCAATCCTGCCAGGTGTCGCGCCAGGGGTCAGACCCCCGGCGTCACACTGGTCGTGCCGATGGTCCACTTCGGTTGTTGCGCCGGGGGTCTGACCCCTGCCATAACGGTCAGGTGGCCGGGGTGGCCTCGCGTGCGAGTCGGACCCGGACGCCGATCGGGGCGGAGAGCCCGTAGCCCGCCAGATGACGTTCTTCCTCGTTCTCGCCGCCCCAGAATCCGTAGTCGTGGTTCTCTCGGGCGAACTGCCGACATGGCTGGCGAACGACGCAGGTGTCGCAGAACTTTCGTGCCTTGGCCTCGCGTCGCAGTCGCGCCTGAGGCCGTTCCGCCACTTTGCCGAAAAAGAGTTCGAGGTGTCCCTTGCACGCAGCGTATTCCTGCCAGTCGATCCCTCGGGGGACGATCGGATCGATCTCGATTGCGCTCATGGCGCCTCCTTCAACAGTAGTTCGTCGGGTACATCCGAGGAGATCACCGAAGTGTGCGTGGTCATCGGGTGTGCTTTCCGACCCTCGGCCCGGCGCCGGGGAGGGGCGCCGGGCCGAGGGGTTGCATCAGGTGTTGGCGAGGGCGCTGGCGTCGTCGGGGACGAGCAGCGCAGGGTCCTCGTCCATGGCGGGTCCGTAGCCGTCGGCCCGTGACTTGGAGAGAGCGATCGACAGCACGAGCAGGCCGAACAGTGGCTTGGCCAGCACGTCGCCGATCGAGTAGCCGACCTGCCGCACGACCTCTGCGGTCGCCTCGTTGTCGATCACGCTCGGAGCGATGTACGCCAGTGGGTAGATACCCCAGGTCGCCAGGATGATGTACCGCAGCCCGTCGACGAGCTTGCGCACCTGCGGGCTCTGACGATCCAGCGACTTGCCGAGCTCGACGAACAGCACGTAGAGGATGTAGAGGAACGGAATCGTGGAGGCGATACCCCACAGCATCCTTGCGTCGGAGCCAGGCTCAGCCAGCTCGCCAGGCCATCCGAGCAGGATCATGGCGATTGCAGCGGTGGTCAGTCGAACCAGCAGGCTGCGGGTGGTGCTCTTGTTGAGTTTGAGCACCACCACCAGCTCCGCCAGCAGCAACGGAACCGTCAGGAGCCAGTCCACGTAGCGGTAGCCCTCGTTGAAGGGTGCGCCCGTCTGGATGTAGTCGCCGTCGACGAAATCGAAGGCGCTGGAGAACGAATCGAAGATCCGTGCGTAGTGATACAGCGCAATTGCCACGACAAGCGTGGACAGCGTGACTGCCATGCGGTGGCGGGGTGCGACCTTCGACCTGACGAGCAGGAAGAAGAGGAATGACGCACCCATGCACGCAATGACGAACGAAAATGAGTTGTACACCAGGTTGAACTGGTTTTCGCTCAGAACGAGATCCATCGGGGCTCCTTCGGTTGGGGTTGCACCGTTGCAACCGCTGAGACGAAGTTAGCGGGATTTAGTTCTAATTAGCAGCATTTAGCCACAATAAATCTGAATCGGTAGGGTGCGGCGGTGCGCGAAGACCAGGACGCCGATCTGCGGCACGTCGATCTGCGGGAGGCCGCGACGGAGCTCGGGGTCCACTACCAGACTGCGTATCGATGGGTGCGCACCGGCAGGCTGCCTGCACAGTTCATCGATGGCCGCTACGTGATCGATCGCAGCGACATCGTCGAGTTCGCCACGCGACGATCGACGCCGCGCATTCCGACGTCGCCGACACCCAAACGCATCGAGCGTGCATCCGATCGAGTTCACGATGCGCTGGTCAGCGGCGACGAGGCGCTGGTGCGTCAGATCTCGCTCGGCCTCGTCGACGAAGGCACCACGATCGTCGAGCGGCTGTTCGGGGAGTTGGCACCGAACCCGCGGGGCCGCAGGCGGGGCACGGTGATGGTGGCAGCCGTCGCCGGCGACTTTCACTCGTTACCGACCTCGATGGCATCGGTCGTGCTGCGGGCCGACAACGGGGCCGTCGAGCACCTCGGTGCAAACATGCCGGCGGACGAAATCCTCCGCTTCTGTGACGAGCACGAGATCGATGTCGCCGTGCTCTCGTCGACCAACCCCGAGACGATGGAGCTCGCCGTCGAGACCGCCGATCGGTTGCGCCGATCAGGAACGCCGACGGTGTTGGGCAAGCCGGGCCGGACGCTGACCGACCTCCTCGCCCTCACCCGTTCGGCACTGGCTGCAACGTGATCAGGTGGTCTGCGTACCGACCTTGAGTTCGCGGAACGGCACGCCGCGATCGACCGACGGTTCGCGGGGCAGGCCGAGCACACGGTCGCCGATGATGTTGCGCTGGATCTCGTCGGTGCCGCCAGCGATGCTCGATTGGAAGCTGTTGAGCACGATCCGCTGGAGTTCGGCACCGGCTTCGTCGTCCGGGTCCCACGCGATCGATCCGGGGCCGGCGAACTCGAGCGCCATCGTGCGGACCTTCCAGGCGATGTTCGAGCCGAACAGCTTGCCCAGCGAACCGCCGGGGCCCGGCGTCCTGCCGGCCTTGAGTTCATCACGCGTCTTCATCGCGACGAGCGACTTGCAGGTCTCCATCGACCAGATCTGCATCAACTGATCGCGCACCACGGGATCGCCGATCCTCCCGGTCGACTCGGCGGCCTTACGCAGCATTCTGAAGTTCGGCTGGTTGATCTTTCCCGCGCCGGCGCCGCCAATCGCGACTCGCTCGTACATGAGCATCGCTGTGGCGAGGTTCCAGCCGTTGTTCAGGTCACCGACGAGCCAATCCTTCGGGATGCGGGCATCGGAGAAGAACACCTCGTTGAAGTGCGA
>JBGTEH010000027.1:0-4375 GCA_041747915.1 Ilumatobacteraceae bacterium | reverse complement strand
GGGGGCGAACGAGGTGCCGTCGATCGTCGCTTGCTCGATGTCGTCGAGGTGCCACCAGCGCAGTTCGTGAAGGCGTTCGGCACGCAACTGTTCCCACGACAGCGCCGGGCTCGGTTCGAATCGCTCGGACGCGTCGACGACGTAGAAACGGTCGCGCTGACCGTCCCACAGACCGTCCTCGTGCGGAATGATGTGCTCGCGGTCCCACACGTGGGCGCCGACGACGGGGTCGTGGAGCCCGACCTCCTCGATCAGTTCGC
Organism: Ilumatobacteraceae bacterium; assembly: GCA_041747915.1. GTDB lineage: Bacteria > Actinomycetota > Acidimicrobiia > Acidimicrobiales > Ilumatobacteraceae > Sva-07. The sequence goes on along the minus strand of JBGTEH010000027.1, from coordinate 4,115 downwards.
GATGCAGCGCGTCGAGATGGGATTCGCCGGGATCCAGACCACCGCCCGGCAAGGCCCAGACCGTCCGGGACGGGAACTCGAAGCGCACGAGAAGTACGTATGTGTCGGGGGTCACGAGGACCGCGCGAACGGCCTGCCGGATCCGCAGTTCGGTCATTCGGGTGATCGTCAGTCGTTCGGTGTGTCGCGCAGGCCGTCGTTGAACGCCTTGTACATGCCGTACACGCTCTTGCACTTCTCGCACACCGGCAGCTGTTTCGGATCGCGCGACGGCACCCATACGAATCCGCACAACGCCTCGATCGGCGTTCCCATCACCCGTGCTTCCAACACGACCGCCGCGGCGTTCTCACCGCGCTTGGTCTTGACGATGTGGGCTGCGGTCGGCTCTCCGGTCTCGGTCGTTTCGTCGGTGTCGAGGTCGACGCGCTCGATGGGCATCGTTTCGAGATCGGTCATGGGATCAGTGAAGCACATCCAGTACCGAGTGGGGTAGGGTGGCTCTCGTGCTCGTCGCCATTGCCGCCATTGCTGCGCTCGTCGCAGCCGCAGGTGCAGCAACGGCAGCACGCGGCCCCGCACCCGTACTCATTCCGGTACGGGCCAGGCGGGGAACACGAGCCCAGCGCCAGCGCTGAGCATCGTCGAACTCGCCCGACCAGCCGAACGCCGGCCGCGGGCAACTCGCTGTCGGTCTCCGGTGACCCCGCTTCACCTCACCAAGGATTGACCATGACCAGCACATCGCACACCGACACGGGAACCACGATTCCTGATGGGATCGACACGTCCGACCCGTATTCCGACGACCCCGCGTTCGCGCTGCACCAGGGCGGCAAGCTCTCGATTGCCTCCCGCGTGCCGATCGACGGGCCCGACGACCTGTCGCTCGCCTACACGCCGGGGGTCGGACGCGTCTCGCAGGCGATCGCCGACGAGCCCAGCCGCGTGTGGTCGCTCACCGGTCGGTCGAATGCGGTTGCCGTTCTGTCCAACGGCACCGCCGTGCTCGGCCTCGGCGACATCGGACCCGAGGCCGCGATGCCCGTGATGGAGGGCAAAGCGGTGCTGTTCAAGCGGTTCGGCGGTGTCGACGCATACCCGGTGTGCGTGAACGCCAAGACCATCGACGAGATGGTTGCCATCGGCACTGCCATCGCCCCGACATTCGGCGGGATCAATCTCGAGGACATCAAAGCGCCGGAGTGCTTCGAGATCGAGCGTCGCCTGCAGGCCGAGCTCGACATCCCCGTGTTCCACGACGACCAGCACGGCACCGCCATCGTCGCGCTCGCTGCGCTGATCAACGCCGCCCGCGTGGTCGGCAAGTCGGTCGAGGAGCTGCGCGTGGTGATCGTCGGCACCGGCGCGGCAGGCGTGGCGGTCGCCGAACTGCTCCACGATGCCGGGGCCGGACGAAATGGAACCGGCGACATCATCGGAGTCGACAGCAGCGGCATCCTGCACCGGGAGCGACCGAGCCTGACCCCCACCAAGCAGTGGTTCGTCGACAACGGCAACCGCGACGATCGCCGAGGCGGGGTGCGAGACGCACTGCAGGGTGCCGACGTGCTGCTCGGGTTGTCGGGCCCGGGGATCATCGAGCCCGAGTGGCTCGCCGAGATGGCCGGCGACGCCATCGTGTTCGCAATGGCCAACCCCACACCCGAGGTGATGCCCGAACTGATGCCTGGCAATGTGTCGGTGATCGCCACGGGTCGCAGCGACTACCCGAACCAGATCAACAACGTCCTCGCCTTCCCCGGCGTGTTCCGTGGGCTCCTCGACGTTCAGGCCACCCGTTGCACGATCGAGATGAAGCGGTCGGCGGCCGCCGCCCTCGCCGCACTCGTGGCGAATCCCACGCCGGAGCGGATCATCCCCGGCGCATTCGAGCCCGGCGTCGCCGATGCCGTGGCTGCCGCTGTCAGCGCAGTCGCCATCGCCCAGGGCCACGTCCGCACCCCAACCTGAAACGCTGGGGTCTGACCCCAGCGTTTCAGGTGAGGGTGGCGAGTTCGGCGGCGATGTTCGCTCGGGCTCGGAGCTCCCACCGGTCGTGGGCAGTTGCGGTGGAGTAGATCGATGCGCGATCGACGAATCCGCGGAGTACAGCGGCGCGGCCGACGCGCCACTCGTCGTCATCCACGTGGCGGTACTCGGCACGGACGGCGGACACGTACGCGGAGTACGCCGCAGGGTCCGATCCCAGGATGGCCAGGTCCGCGTCGACCAGCACGGCCGTATCGCCGGTGAGCGCGGCCGGCTCACCGTGTGCGGTGGCCTCGATCATCGCAGCGACGCGATCGGTGCGGTCCTGCGACCAACCCGACGCCGCAAGATCGCGTCGCGCCAGACGCGCGCTCGCCCGCTCGTTCGCAGGATACGTCGGCTCGTACACGGCGTCGTGATAGAACGCGGCAGCGATGACCTCGTCGAGATGATCGACAGGCTCGGGTGCGGCCAGTTCCTCGACATGACGGATCACCCAGGAGACATGGGTGGCATTGTGGTATCTGCGGTGCTTCTCACGGTGGCGGGCGAGCAGCCCGTCGAGCAGTCGCCGATCCGCACCGATGTGGCGCTGCCACGCCAGTTCCAGTTCCGGTTCGGGTGAGGTCATCGTTGCCAGTGTGCCATCGTCGCCGATGTGGCCGATGTAGCAAATGTGGAAGGGTGGCGGCGTGGCCATCTTGATCGATGATGCTCGGTGGTGGTGGCGCGGCAAGAAATGGTGCCACCTGGTGAGCGACACCTCGTACGACGAACTCCACGAATTCGCCGATCGCACGGGAATTCCACGCCGAGGATTCCAGGGCGATCACTACGACATTCCCGAGGAGTACCGGGCGGAACTGATCGCCGCGGGGGCCGAACACGTGGAGAGTCGCGAACTCGTCCGCCGACTGCGCAGCGCTGGCCTGCGATTGTCGCCGGCCGAACGCCGAGCCCGCACCAGTTGAGCGCAGCGTGCGCTGGCTCAGTGGCCGTCAGGCCGGCCTTCCCACCGGGGCGGATCGTCGGTCAGCTCTCGGGGGCAGACGACGTGGTTGCCGATCACGAACCATTCGACGAGTTCCACGCCCGCGGCGTCGCACTGCAGCGAAGCGAGCGTCCAGCGGTCACGATCGTCGGCGCGCATGTCGCCGACCGGTCGGCTGGTGGCCAACACGAGACCAGCGATGACGTCGTCGCGTGCGGCGACACACACCTCGATGATGGTGTAGATCGCGTCGTCGTCGGTGGTGCCGGTCACCACCAGAAGGCCGACGCCGCATCGTCGAGCGTCGAGCAGGATGGCGACGGTGTCGTGACCGTACGGCGCGGCGAGCGCCAGCACCGCCAGGGCGTCTGCACGTGAGCGGATCGGGTCGATGTGGCCGCGAGGTATCGGATGTGCGGAGTGAGCACGAGACATGAGGTCCCCTTCGGGTGTTCGAGGTCGAACGGAAGGGGGAGTCGGTGGATGCCACCGTACGCCGGAGGTGTCACCGAGATGATCTGAGGAGCATGTGGCACGCCGGTTTGGTACGGCGTGACAACCGATGACGGTGGGCCCGCCACCAAGTCGTAGCCTCGAACGCATGGCCGTGGCGACGATCTACCACAACACCCATTGAAACTCGTCGATCAATGCCGTGCGCATTGCCGAAGATCTCGGAGTCGACGTGGACGTCGTGAACTACATCAAGACCCCACCAGACGCCCAGACCCTGCGCGACATCATCTCCAAGTTGGAGGACGAGCCGACCGCACTCGTGCGTCGCGACAGCATGTGGAAGAAGCTGGGCCTCACCGACGCCGACGCGGCGACCGACGAGCAGATCGTCGCATTGCTCGTGAAGCACAAGCAGTTGCTGCAGCGACCGGTCGTCGTCACCGCAGACAGAGCGATCGTGGGACGTCCGAAGGAGCGCGTTGCCGAACTCCTCGCGCCGTTCGCGCCGACGGTGTCGGCCTGAGGGGCGCCGGTTGTTCCGATGAGTGAGTTCGCGCCGCCCGACATCAGCGCGGACGATGCTCCCTCGCGCTGGAAGCTGCTGTCGTCGACGCTCCAGGCGCAGCGCAAGAACCTGATCATCGGCAGCGTCATCGGTCTGTTGTGGATGGTCTGC